>PBZZ01000069.1 GCA_002730365.1 Deltaproteobacteria bacterium | reverse complement strand
GAAAAAGTGATCGAACTTGATTGGTGGCAAAGTCATAGAGTTGGTGACTCGTAGTTGAACGCTGTACCTGTGCAGCACTGGAGTCGGAGAGGACTATTCGATACCAACAAGACACTTTGGGCCGGTTGGGTAGTAGAGGCACCAGAACAGAAGATGTTTTTCGCTTGTGACACGGCTATCCTCAAGACTTTAAAGACATTGGTGAACGCTTTGGAAGTATGGATATCTCCTTAATTCCGATTGGAGCTTATGCTCCGAGATGGTTTATGCAAGACATGCATGTCAATCCAGATGAAGCTGTTCAAATTCATCAGGACGTTCAAAGCAGATCTTCTGTTGGCATGCATTGGGGAACTCTCTTGAATCTAACCGATGAACCGTCACTGGAACCATCACAACGGCTGAAAGAAGTCTTGACTGAGAGAAATTTGAGTCCAGACAGCTTTATCACAATAAAACACGGCCAAACCTTGAGACTATGAACGATCGAAATTATGAATAATGCAGAGATTTTGCGTCGTGAGATTGGTTTACTGGGAGCTATTTTTTTAGGCCTAGGGTCGATTCTTGGAACAGGTGTTTTTGTCAGTATCGGATTAGTGATTGGCCAAGTTGGAGAATCGATTGGGTTGGTTCTCCTTTTTGCAGGGATTCTCGCGGCCTGCAACGGATTGAGCAGCGCTCAATTGGCAGCTGCGTACCCTGTCAGTGGAGGAACCTATGAGTATGCGTACAGAACCCTGCACCCTTTAGTAGGCATCTGTGCGGGGTGGTTATTTCTAATTGCAAAAAGCGCCTCTGCCGCTACTGCTGCATTGGGAGTTCTGAGCTTTTCAGCTGTTGCGCTCAATCTTGAGCTTACTAATTTTGCTTTGCGACTTGGAAGTGCTGCTTTCTCATTGTTGGTCACTTGCTTAGTACTACTTGGTCTCAGAAGATCAAGTCAGTTCAATATCGCTGTGGTTCTGATAACAATTTTATCATTAGTTTCTTTTGTCATATTTGGTGCTTATGAAGAAACGCGTGCTGATTCAAGCTTGAGAGACGATCAATTAGCTCCAGAAGGGGTGCTAGAAGCCACAGCACTATTGTTCGTTGCATATACAGGCTACGGTAGAATAGCTACTTTGGGGGAGGAAGTGAGAGAGCCAAGAAGAACAATTCCATTGGCCATTTGTGGAACTTTGGGAGTCTCCTGGCTACTTTACGCTTCTGTGGGTTGGGTTCTGACAAAGTATCAGCAATTGGCAGACTTGGGACTCGGTGTTGGTCTGAATCAACCTCTTCAGCTGGAAGTGCTGGTTCAGTCGTTTGAGCTGCCTTGGTTAGAGAAATTTATTCAGTTGGGTGCCATCACTGCGATGCTTGGTGTTTTACTGAATCTGGTTCTTGGGATTTCAAGAGTCTATTTGGCTCTTGGGCGAAGAAATGATCTTCCCAAAGCTTTTGCTAAATTAGATGCTCAAAGTAACCCCAGACGCGCTGTTCTCTTCACTGGTGTTGTTGTCGCTGCGCTATGTTTGATGGGTGATGTTCGCATGACCTGGTCTCTAAGTGCAGTGACCGTTCTCCTTTACTACGGAATCACAAATCTGGCAGCACTTCGACTCAGCGAGCGGGATCAAATCTTTCCGAAATGGATATCAGTTATTGGCCTCTTTTCATGTGGATTTCTAAGTATTTTTGTAGAACAAGAGAGTTGGTTTACTGCTGGAGTTTTAGTTGTTCCAGCTGTTTTATTCTCAGTTATGCTTCGCTCCCGAAGTAATCTATCCAATTAAAATTGAATGTCTCGTGATGAGTAAGATTCCAGCGCGATTTATTACTCTGGAGGGAATCGACGGTTGTGGAAAAAGTACGCAGGCCAGATTACTTTGCAACTTTTTGTGTTCAAGGGGTACCAACACAGAACTGACCCGAGAACCTGGAGGAACAAGAATCGGAAAAGCAATTCGGCAGGTGTTACAGAATCCTAAAAATCAAGAGATGATTCCTGAAACCGAGCTCTTATTGTACTTGGCAGACCGCCTTCAACATCTTCAGGAAAAGGTGGTTCCTGCACTTGCTGAAGGAACGTGGGTAATCAGTGATCGTTTTCATGATTCTACCGTTGCTTATCAGGGTGGTGGGCGCAATCTAGACTTGGCCTTTCTCGACTCCATAGTTCAGGAGAAGATTCAGCCTTTTCAACCGGACAAAACGTTCGTTTTATTGTTATCTCCGGAAATGGCTCTTGAACGTTTACGGAAACGAGAGGCCAGTGGGAGTGTGGAACTCTCAAGGCTGGATTTGGAATCAGTGAAGTTTTTTCAAAGAGTAGATCTTGCTTTCAGAGAATTGTTGAGGCGTGAGCCAAAACGTTGTGAGCCCATCGATGCCTCCCAATCAATCGAAAAAATTCAACATCAAATTCAACATCAAATTCCTGCAGATTGGCTTCTTTGAAGAAATGATTCAGAACCGCGTTCTAAAATTTGATAATTTATTGATTGGTGGGACCTTTGAACGGTTAGATTTGGGTAATCCCGAAGAAGCCCAAATTTGGGCTGATCNCGATTTGGCAATTCTCGTNGAAAACCGTTGTGGAATTANNGAAAATCCCAATGGCTGGAGTGATCNGCAGAGACGATATTGGCGAAACCGATGTTTGCTACNTACAGAATCCTTCTTGGGNCCTGAGAATTGGGGCAGATACCAACNCTTTTGGGTCAAAGCNTCTGATGATCGAGTAGGGATTNTAGCTCTAGGCTGTCCAACCATTTGTAAGAATCGACTNTTTGTGGGAAGCCTTTACATNCTGCCTGAATTTCGAGGTCNCGGTTTTGGAAAGAAAGTTCTAGCTTTGGTAGAAAANGCCGCGTTCGAAAATAGTTTTCANGGAATTGAACTAGAAACGGANTGGCGTTGGCGACATGCCGTTCTCTTTTATCTAGAAAATAATTTCTGGTTAAGTAAGTGGCAAGAAAATCTGACCCTCATTAGGGAACAAGGGCTGCCAAACTATCGATTTTCAATGAATAATAACTGGGCATCATTTGAATTGAGTTCACCATTCAATACCGTTGTTTTTCAGGCTAAACGGCGAAAATTTTATATAGATTACACCGAAAGACCCCTGTCATACAAAGCTGACTGGAACTCCCTGCGGCAGATTTCACTAAACACCTTTGGGCTCTTCTTAGCCATGTCTGGTTGGCATTTGAAACGGAGCCTTCTCAATCGATTTGTTCAAAAAAGCTCAAACAAGAGATTGGCACTAGAAGATTTGATGAATTCTATTGAAGATCGAAATAGGCGCCAACACAGTATCTGCTGAGAAATCATAAACTCAACTCGGCAGTCAGAGCATCCGCAACCAGTAATCCCTTTTTCGTAAGCACGATTCGATTTCCAATACAGTTTAACAACCCCTCTTTTTGCCAAGCTCTCAGTACACTAGAATGATTGTCCATCCAATTTTTGGGAACAAAATCACCTTCCCATTTCTTTAGCGATAGTCCCTTTGTCTGTCTCAGTTGGAGCATCAGGAATTCGTTTGCTTTCTCAGTTTGAGTTAGCGTTTCTGTGAAAGCTGTAGGCCAGCAATTTTCTTTCAACAACTCTAAATATCGGTGAAGAGGTCGTAGATTACCCCACCGGCTTTTTCCGTCATAAGAGTGAGCACCTACTCCCACTCCTAGGTATCCTGAACCATTCCAAACCATTTGGTTCATTCGGCCCTGATAGTTCGGTTTGGCAAAATTGGAAACCTCGTAATGCTCCCACCCATTATTTTCCAGATAATCTGTAGCCCAAAAATACATATCAGTTGTAATTTCTTGAGCTTCCTTCCAAGACTTTCGAACTCTCTCGCTTTTGGCATAAGGGGTTTGTTCGGCCAATTCAAGTGCATAGAATGACAAGTGTGTAGGGTCCCATTCTAGTGCTTTTTTTACGTCAAACTGAAATTGTTCCAGGGTTTGATTGGGGAGGCCAAACATTAAATCAACATTGAAATTTATCCAACCAACATCTTTGAGAGCAATCAGGTTCTTACGAAGATGTTCTACTGTATGATTACGCCCCAAGTTTTTGAGAAATTCTTGTTGAAAGCTTTGCACGCCTATGCTCAAACGATTTACACCTGAACTAAGCAGTGCCCCTAAATAATTGGATTGAACATCCTCTGGGTTGCATTCGAGTGATATCTGACAGTCTTTCGAGAGTGGCCAGGACTGGCGGATGCCTTGCATCAGGAAAATAATTTCAGTTGATGAAAGAACAGATGGAGTTCCCCCGCCAATGTAGAGTGATTCCAAGTCGCTAATTGTAATACCTTGGACTCGACGTCTAGTTTCAAGCAGAACGGCTTCCAAGTATTCCCCATGAATACTGGGTCGATTTTTTCTAACTGCGAAGGAACAGAAGGGGCAAATCTGGTGGCAAAATGGGATATGAACGTATAGAGCGCTAATTGTGGGATTCGACATGGCTATGCAAGACGACATTCAGCAATTTGGTAAAGAACTTATTCAGTGGCAGGGGCCTCGAGTTTTAGGTTTCGAGCAAACTCTTGATTTATTGCAGTCTGAGCACCGACAGATCCGCATGTGGTCTGTTTATCAACTGATTGAGTGTTGGCAGGAACGTGCTGCTGAGTTTGTACATCTGCTATTGGAATCAGAGATTGCTGAAAGTCGGGAAGCGGCAATTTATCTTGTTGGGCGATATCACCTAAAGCAGTTTGCTTTTCCAATATTTGGCTTATTTAATCGTTCCAAGGGTTCACTGAAACATTCCAGTGCTGTTGCCCTAGTAGAATTAAAGTATACTGCATTTAAACCCGCCCTGTCACAATGGTTCCGTCATTTATGGGAATCTGAGGAGCTTCAATTTGCTGATCTTCAGTGCGCGATCAAGTGCCTTGTCCAAAGCCTAGATCCCGAAATTTGGGATGAACTAGAGTCTGCACTTTGGGAACAGCGTGAAAATCACATGAAGGCGCTATGCTTGTTTGGCTTTCTTTGCCAAAGCGTTCAAAGCTCCGACCAGATTGAACGCTTGATGCGTCATTATCGATTTTTCCGAGTTCATTTCACTGATCCCCAATTCTTTCAGCATTTGGCCAGCGTTTTTGATTGTGCTGAACTAGTCCGATGGTTCCAAGCTCAATTGCAATTCGGTAAGTCTCTCCAAGAGCTCTACCCGGAGTGTCTTTACGGATTGTCGATGCAAATCGACGTTGAATTATCGGAGTTGTTGGCTCGCTTAGATCTGCTCCGCCGGCAGCAAGAGATTACCTCTTTATTGCAAGCATTGGAAGATCTAATGCGCATCTCATTGGATCACCCTGAATTGACCTCGGAATGGCCTTGTCTTCAGGAGTTTAAGGAACTTGTCGCAACTGACTGGGATTCGACAATTCTGAAGATTCAGGACCAAGAATTNTTGCTTCTTCTCTGCTTGCCTGTTTNTGCTTGGCTTAGTTTGCGTGAGACAGAATTTTTAGAGAAATCAAGAGATNACATGGCATCCAGCCTTCGCTTATATCAGTCTNCTTTACTTCGCGAAACTTGGATGAGGATGTTTCTCANAGATTTGTTATTGCAATCAAACGAGCTTCGACAGTTTGCTGCNGATGCCTCGATGAGTCCTGTTCCNGGAGATCCACGACAAGCNCTNNTACGCTTGGTTGGCTCTGGTTCAATCGAGCGCTTCTACCCATTTCCACTCGTCCTTCCGAGGCCTTGGCAGTATCGACTTACGGAATTGATGGCACAACTAATAGCAATCTATGAAAAATGGTTGCCAGACTTGGTTCAATCTCGCCAGCATGAGCACTTGGATTACGCACTGGAACTCTTTATTCGCTACCCAACATCATATCTCATAGATCAAGTAGTAGAGCATTTCCCACTTTTGATCCATCACCACTTTGATCAATTACTCAATTTGATTGAAAAGGTCCCTGATGAAAGATTTTTGGAAAAGCTGCTAGGTTACTATCGAAAGGGAGAAAACTCCGTCAGACAATTGTTGTGTTTGCTGTGTATTCTGCATGGCAAAGAGGATCTGATGCCTTCAGATGAAGAGGTCGTTTTCCGTCAAGAAGTTGTTCCGCATGTTCGGATCTTCTGCCAAAAGTGCCAATCTGCATATCATTACCCCATTCAAAAACTATATATTGATGCCGAATTAGTAGAGCAGAGACGTCTTTTGCAAGATCAGGATCTTTGGATGCCTGAAAAATTGAACTGCAAAAATTGTAATGGGAAGCTCGAATTCAGAACCGATGCTCGCTTTCGAGCTACTTTGTTTTCTGAGGTACTAACCGCCAAGATGCTAAAGTTGACAGATGAAGAATCTGAGCGAATGCAGGCCTTCCAACTGCTGGACTTTCCACGCCTCAACAACAGGAAGTGCAACCCTCAAACATTTCTCAATCATTTAGAACGATTGTTAGAACAATCTCAGATCAACTCAGTTGAAAAAGCACGATTACTTCTAGAGGCAGGTAAGCTGTATCTGAGTCTCGAATGGTTACCCAAAGCAAAAGAGGCTTTACGAAGAAGCTTGGAATTGCAGGGAGACCAACCGAGAACCTTATATCACCTAGGGGAACTTGCCTACCGAGAGCACAATCTTTTCGACGCTCGTTTGTATTTTTCTCAACTCTTGCAGGTGTGTACTCCGGAGGATTTCTTGCTTGAAGATGACAATCTTTATCAACTCGCTTCTCACTACCTGGAAATCCTGGATCGACGTGAATATAAGCGCGGAAGTTTCAAACTTGTCGTTAATTTGCAGGAAACTTGACAAGGTGAGCCGCTTTACGTAATTCAAATCAGCTACATTTTGAGCTAATTCCCACCCTACTATTAACTGATTTGAACCTCTTAAAACTTTCCTAATCACCTAACTAGAATTAGAACTGAAATGCGAGAACTCCTTTTTACTTCAGAAAGTGTGACTGAAGGCCACCCTGATAAAATTGCTGATAATATTTCTGACGCGATTTTGGATGCAATGCTGACGGAAGATCCCAACAGTCGTGTGGCCTGTGAAACCTTGGTTACAACGGGAATGGTCGTCGTTGCTGGAGAGGTGAGAACTACGGCACAGGTGGATTTTCAAAGGGTAGTTCGGCAAAAGATAAAAGAGATTGGCTACACAAATTCAGCAATGGGATTTGATTCTGATACCTGTGCAGTTTTGATCGCCTTAGACCAGCAATCTGCTGATATCGCACAAGGTGTTGATGAAAACGATGGCAAAGAGCAGGGTGCAGGTGACCAAGGATTGATGTTTGGATATGCTTGTGACGAAACTCCCGAATTGATGCCACTTCCAATTTCGTTGGCGCATCAATTGACGGCAAGGCTTACCGAGGTTCGAAAAAACGGCACGCTGCCCTATCTTCGTCCTGACGGTAAATCCCAAGTTACCGTGCGATATATTGATGGTCAGGCATTAGAGGTCAACGCTATCGTGATTAGTACACAGCATGCCCCAGAAATTGAGCAGTCTCGTTTACATGAAGATTTGAAGAAAGAGGTAATTGCTAAGGTGATTCCACCTCAATTTGACAAGGGTAACATTCAATATCATTTAAACCCGACAGGACGGTTTGTGATCGGAGGCCCTCAAGGTGATGCGGGATTGACGGGTAGAAAAATTATTGTTGACACCTATGGCGGTATGGGTCGGCATGGGGGTGGTGCATTCTCAGGTAAGGATCCATCCAAGGTGGATCGATCAGCAGCATACTTGGCCAGGTATATTGCTAAAAATGTGGTGGCTGCTGGCCTGGCGCAGAGATGTGAAGTTCAGTTAGCTTACGCAATTGGGGTTGCAGAGCCAGTCTCAGTATCTGTGGATACATTTGGGACGAATAAAATTAGTGAAGAGGAAATTTCAGGATTGATTAGGAAAAATTTTGAGATGAAACCCGGGCGTTTTGTCAAAACGTTAAATCTGCTTCGGCCAATTTTTAGAAAAACAGCCGCTTACGGACATTTTGGGAGGGAACTAGAGGAATTTTCTTGGGAAAAAACAGACAAGGCTGCTGCGTTACGTGAGCAATCGGGAATTTGATAGATGGTTTCTAAAGATGTTGAAATCATCAACAGATTGGGTTTGCATGCGCGGGCAGCTGCTCAATTGGTTAAGCTGACAACTCAGTTCCGATCAAAGGTGTTTTTAAAAAAAGGTGGGCAGTCTGCTAACGCCAAAACTATCATGGATGTATTGATGCTTGCTGGTACTCAAGGTACACAAATCACAATTGAAGCAACCGGGGAGGATGAGCAAGAAGCACTCGATGCAACTGTAAAATTGATTTCTGCACGATTCAATGAGAGAGAGTGAGTCAATGATTCATGGCACAACACAGATCTATGGTGTAATCGGCGATCCAATTTCTCACTCTCTTTCTCCTTCGCTCCAAAATTCGGCTTTTGCTGCCTTGGAAATAGATGCTGTTTATGTTTCCTTCCGAGTTTCATCCTCTTCATTGGGGGATGCCTTGCGAGGTCTGCTTGCGCTAAATGTTCAGGGAATCAATGTCACGGTTCCTCACAAGAGTGACGTGTTTCAATATCTAGATGAAGTCACTGATACAGCCCAAAAGATTGGTGCTGTCAACACACTCCGAAATGACTCAGGACATTGGATTGGAGAAAATACTGATGCAATTGGCTTTATCCGCTCATTGAAACCACTAGGACTTAACTTGTCTGGTAGTTCAGTTGGAATGCTTGGAGCAGGAGGTGCTGCACGCGGGGTTGCGGTGGGGCTACTAGAAGCTGGAGTTAGTCAGTTGCATATTTGTAATCGCAATCATGACCGAGCAGTTGCCCTTGTAGAACTACTTCAAGCATCATTTTGCCAGCAAAGTGTAAACGCAGTTACCTTGGAAGAACTTGAGAAAGAAGAGCTAAGTTTGTTAGTCAATACAACAACTGTAGGAAGCGATGGGTATTCTAGCCCTGCAAAACTTAATAGATTTGATAACTTGAGTGCTGTTGCAGATATAATTTATCGACCTTCACGAACCCCTTTGTTGCTTGAAGCCGAGAAGCTATGTTTGCCAAATCTGAATGGTGGAGGAATGCTGCTGTATCAAGGAACAGCAGCATTTTCATTCTGGACAGGAAGAGTGGCACCCGAAATCATTATGCGCAAAGCACTGGATGAGCATCTTTCAAAGATCTAAAAGGTGATGTCGAGTTTAGCTACATTTCGAGAGGGCTTTTCTTTTCATCCACCAGAAGAAGCGTTATCAAAGTACTAATTTAATTTCGGCATTTGATGATCTCTAATCAAGTTTACTGGAACCTTATTGTAGTTTTCACATTATTGGGAACAAATGAAATTGTTGCATTTGATAAAGGACATCTCGAAATCTTCAAGAAAGACAAGATTTGCGAAGAGTGCGGTTTGACCAAAGCAAAACTATCAAAGATGGAACTACAAGGATCAAATTTACGAGGATCAAATTTATTTCGTGCAAATTTCTACAAGAGTGATTTGACAGGAGCAAATCTTAGTGAAACGAACTTGGGGAGGAGCAATATGAAGCGAACCAATCTTCAAGGTGTGAACCTTAAGGGAGCAGATCTTACTAGAGCAGATCTGAGAGAAGCAGTTTTATTTGAGGCCAACTTGACTGGAGCCTTACTAGAGGATACTAAGTTGATAGGAACGGCTCTGAAAGGGGCTGTCTGGACCAACGGTCAGATTTGTAAAGAGGGATCGCTGGGGAAATGCATCCAATAATTTATTCTTTTAGGCTTTGAACGTTCATCAACTGTGTTAGGGTTAAAGATTATCTAATTAACCATCTGATTTTCCTGCCATCTTAATATTTCTGAAGCTAATGCGATACCTGATTTTAATAATGCTTTTTGTCTTCATGGTCTCTGATGCGCACGCCTTAGAAATTGGAGTCGTAGATCTCAATCGGGCTCTCAACGAGTCGGAAGAAGGTATGCGTTCCAAAAATATATTGGAGAGTCGAGGAAGACAAAAGCAGCAGGAGTTCAAGGTAGAAGAAGAGGAGCTGATGCAAATTGCTGAAGATCTACGTAATAACCCTTTGCTGACTCCCAAAGCAAAACAGGAAAAAGAGCAAGAACTCCAGAATAGGCAACGAATTCTCAGGGAGAAAGTCAGACAGTTTGAGCAGGAACTTAGACTAGAAGAACGAAAACTTACAGAAGCAATTTTTCAAGATCTGAAGGTGGCGATCAGAACGGTTTCTCAAAGAAGTGACTATGATTTGGTTCTAGAAAAAAACGCTGCTCAGGTGATTCTGTATATGAAAGAGGAAACAACTGATCTCACTCAAAAGATTATTGATTATTACAATTCATTGAAGCATCAAAACAGTGAGTGATTACGCTTATAATCAATTCAAACAGAACTAAGTTAATATGATGAATCTAGAAGAAATTAAGCGAATCCTCCCACACCGCTACCCGATGCTGCTTATTGATAGGGTTCTGGAGTTGGATCCAGGTAGTTCCTGCAAGGCAATCAAGAACGTCACTGCAAATGAGCAGGTTTTTCAAGGACATTTTCCGCAAATGGCAGTCATGCCAGGAGTGATGATCGTAGAGGCCATGGCGCAGGTTGGAGGAATCGTTATTCACTCAATAACACCTGAGGAAGTTGTCAAACAATCACTTGTTTTTTTTGCAGGGATCGAAAAATCTAGATTCCGTTATCCAGTAGTGCCTGGAGATCAAGTAGTTTTGACTACAACAGCAAAAGCAAATCGTCAAAGTCTTTGGGTATTAGAGGGCAAAGCTCATGTCGAGGGGAAGTTAGTAGCGCAAGCTGAAATCAAATTAATGCTACAGCCCGTCTTTGCAGAGAATTCCACAAATGTTTAAGCCAGAAGATGTAAGAAAAATTGCTGCCCTTTCTTCGCTTGAACTAACAGATGAAGAAGTAGGAAAGTTCGTGGGACAATTTACAATCATTTTGAAATATTTTGAAAAGCTTAAAGAGGTAGATGTAGGTGAACTAGCAGACCGTGATGATCAACTACAAGTGAATGGCCGTGAAGACATTTGTTCAGACTCTGATGTTTCCCCTGATCAATTCAGTCCTTATTTGGAGGGAAAGTTTTTCAAAGTACCAAGAGTGATTGAAAAAAACTAATCAACGTACTAAATCAACCCCACAACTGAACTATTTGGAAATAATCATCCTGTTTATTTCCATCCTCACTCATCTGTTCTTCCTTTCCACTCTAACTCTCTCAAAAGACTATCCCACTCCTCTCGTTAGTGCTGTTCAAATTCGGTTGGCAGAAAATTCAGTTGCTCCAAGTACTCAAGTTCATTTGCCATCAATAATTCAATTCTCTGAGAACTCATTAGAAGTGCAGCAAATAGTTGATTTAGATGTTATAAGTGAAGTTGCATTTGACGTGATCGAAACGCCTACAGAATACTTCCTGCCTGAAGACGATTTAGAATTAGACTTAGAAAAATTAATCCAGAAATTAGATAGCAAGTTGA
>PBZZ01000068.1 GCA_002730365.1 Deltaproteobacteria bacterium | reverse complement strand
CACGATGTTCAGTCCAATCTTTGCCAGTTGCTGAATGGGATCATCGCTGTAGGTCATTGCCTCTTCGAGAGCAAACACCGCAATGTAAGCATCATCCTTCCCGGGTACATCCAATAGGGGTGAAGCACGGCCTGAGTTGACCTGTTCTCGCAGTTGATAGAGTGTCCGGAAGTAATTCAGCTGTAGAAACTCTTCAATGAAACGCCGAGTCACTTCCCGATTCTCTAGATACACCACAAGAGTGGCTGCATCACTTTCAAAACTTTGCCGAGTCCGCCCCTCCACCAGAGCTACAAGCTCCTGGCGTGAAAAATCTTGAATGGAGTTGGACGCCATCCACACTTCCTTTGCTCCTAAAGGACCCAGCAACAGCAGCCAGATTCCTAGCAAGATCAGCAGCTTTTTCATTGATTTTCAGAATTCATAAGTCACCGAAACTGCTTGAGCTTTCCAGTTTTCTCCCATCTCTTCACGCCATTCTGAAGATTCTGAAGTTAATTTATTCTGTGAGAAGCGAAGGCCGAAGTGACCTGTTTTGTTGTGGATTTCGTACTTCAAGGTCCAGTCAAGGTGTGGCTTATACTTCAGGCCACCGAAGCGATGAGTACCCCCAAATATTTGCTCATTGTTTTCCTCAACAGACCAATCTCCGTAGCCAATATGAGTAGTGAGTTGCTCCGTGTGCAGAGCAAGTACAGCAGAGTGATGAGTATCTCTACGCTTACGAAGACCTGAATTAGCAGCGGCAGTAGCACACTGAATGAAAGAATAATAATCTTGTTGAGTGCCTTCTATCGTGTAGTAGAGGCGAGACTGCTCCAAAGTGAATTGCCAACCTTCCCACCACATCTCTAGCCCTTCATAGTCAATCACATAGGGTCTTGTAAACTCTCCTGTTGGAGGTGGACCACATGGGTGAGTTAAAAGAAAATTTGTTACAGTATCTTGCTCGATCGAACTGAGTGAACTCCAGTTGTTCTGAAAAAGGGATTGTGCTGTCGATTCTTGATAATAGGAGAAAGGAATCTGAATGAAATGAACGGGTTCGTGGTGATCTTTACGAATTCGAATCATCTCCAAGAACTCTACCTCTACAGAGGCGAACTGGTTCTCCTGGCGATCTAACTCCATACCTAATTCTGAGAGTACGGTCAGATAATCTTCCTGAGGCTCTGGATAATCACGAACAATCCGGCCCAGTTCAAACTGTGCTTGAAAGCTTGAACTTCTGGGTGTGTAAAAGTAAGTCATCCAGCCATCACCTCGATCGAAGATGGCTGAATTCTGTCCCCAATAGATTTGCATTGGTTGCGCGTGGTGAATTCCTAGACGATCTGCTGGATTGAGCCGCTGCATGTTATAGAAACCATAAGGCAACTGCAGGCGACCGAGGCGAGTACCGACAATGCTTTCACCAAGATAGGTGTTCGCATCCAGCAGCAAGAATTCAAACTCACTATCCGGGCCATCATTCAGATACGGCAGGTAGGCATACAAAGCCCGGAAGGAAAGCCACGGCTGCATGACCCAATCCAAGCGCAGCGCTGCTTCCCAGCCCTCATCTTCCTGCTGTGGCAGACGCAAGGGTTCAGGGTCAGTCTGCATCCAGGCCTTGGAGACCCAACCGTTCCATTGGGGTTTGGCGAATGGCGATGCCGCTTCATTGGCCCAGAGCACACAAGGCCAAAGCAACAAACACCAAAAGATTTTTCTCATGATTTTCTCAGGATTGTTGTCGAACATCGCAAACTATACTAAAGTATTTAAGTGTCAATTTATTGTGGTTATTCTGAGCTTGTAATCCTGACCGACTAATTTGATGTCCAGCTTGCTTGAACGACTCCGACGCCAACCACTGAATCGACAGATCAGTTTGTCGATCTTGGTACTTTTTGTTGGTACCGGAGTGCTGTTCGGATTTGGTCTCTACCGCTACATGGAAGGTGTTGCTGAGAAGAATTTTCAGCAAAATCTTCAACAAGATCGATTGCTTGTCCAAATCTTTCTGCGGAATCGGCTCAATGAGTTTACTGATGAAACACAGGGTATCGTCAACACCTACAATTTCCTGCTGGAAGCAACAGCTAAAGACCCAGTACGTAGCCGTGCTGTCTTGAAGGCAATATTCGCAAAACTTAAGGATTCTCCGGGGTTCCTTTGGTTCTTCGATAATATTTGTCAACTCCGAACATCTTACAGCAGTACCGGAGATTTTCCTGAACCACCTAATCTTTGTGAAGATTCTGGGACACTGCTAAAGTCCGACGGAGATGCTCGACAAACTTTTCTGCTTGCCCACCATGTTCTGCAAGATCGTCAAAGTCTCCCCTACGGCCAATTGGTGATCGCCAAACAACTGGAATTGCAAGAGTGGGAATGGCTACCGCAGTTACTTCGTGTATCTGCTGACCTAGTACGTTTTACAACAGAACCACTTGAAGCGGGCAGTATAGCCGGATATCAAACACACAGCCTACCTGTGCCNACCACGAANGAGTTTCACTTGAATCTCCTCTACAACAACAAGCGGCTNGAGGCAATCGCTACCAACACTACCGCGGTTGCGATGCTTGTCTTTCTGTTGATGGGCCTGATTCTTTATCTTGGTGTGCGGCTGGTTTTTAAGAAAACTATCACTGGGCCAACCGATCAACTACTGGAAGATGTGAAAGCTTTCGTTGATGAAGACCAAATAGTTCCTCTCCGTGTGCAGCAATCCCAGGAACTGGATCAACTCTATCAGGCAATTCACGAGATGACCGTTTCCATCCAGGAATCTCGTAAGCATCAACTCGATCAGCTGGAGGAACGCCTGCAGATGCGCTCCAAGCTAGAGATTGCGGACGCATTAGGTCACATCAGCCATGAAATTAATCGTTACCTGGGAGCAATCCGCATTTCTGCAGAATTCCTAAGGCTACTACCTGACGAGGACCCTAAACCTCAATTACTGCAGATTGAAGCCTCCGTCGACAAGTGTGCATCAACCCTGAGAGAGGTGATGCAGGCCTGTCGCTCCGGTCAACTGGGATCCTTCAACCTCAGGAAATTATTGGAAGAGCAATTCCCTCTTTATCAGTCCCAGGAGCAGATCCCACTGAGGCTGGATTACTTCACAAACGTGGAAGAAGTCTATTTTTCTCGCAGCCTGATCAGCAGTTTTCTGGAAAACTGCGTCCAAAATGCAGCAGACTCCATTCGTCAGGCGCAACCTACTTCCCCGTCCATCCAGATCAAAGTTGGGGAATACTTCCAACAGGATCGTCCTTTTCTGCGTCTCAGTGTCTATGACAATGGAACCGGCATTCCACCAGAAACAATGGACCAGCTCGGCAAGCAGTCCGTCACTTCTCTAAAGGTAAGCGGCAATGGCTTCGGTCTCTATTCTCTGAACAACATACTGGAACGGCACGGAGCTGCGCTGCACTTCAAAAATCAGAAAGAAGGCGGTGCGATGATTCGTCTCGTGTTCCCACTGGATTTGACTCCAATTGATCCAAATCTGCGCAACTAGGTACGTAAGACATTGTTGTTGAAGAAAAACAGCTCAGAATTCGGTGAACATCGGCAGGAGGAACTTCTCAGAGCAGTAGAGAAGTTCCTGACAAGGAGTGGAAGGGCTGCTCAGCCAGAGATAGCGAGCCCGTCTAGCAGCATTGGCGGTACGAAGACCTTGCTGAGATAAGGCTGGTAGCAGTTGCCCAAGCCTTGAATTTGACCGAGCAGATCAAAGAAATTTCCAGCGATTGTGATGCTATCTACAGGTTGCACCCTCTCTCCTTTTTCCAACAGAAAGCCCTGTACCCCAATAGAAATATCACCACTGATAGCGTTGCAGCCCGCTGCTCCTTCCAAGCTGGTCACTAACAGAGCCCGCTCAGGCTGTTGGCAAAGTTCTTCCAAAGAATAACTTCCTTTCTCCATCACCAAGTTGTGTGAACCTGTCCCAATACCGCTATTGTAACTTCGCCGGGCATGGCCAGTGGATATTCGCTTTTCCTTAATTGCTGATTCCACATGATAAAGAAAGTTTTCAAAAACTCCCTGGTCCACGAGTGAGAGCTTCTGCGCCAGCACACCCTCAGCATCAAGATGAGAGGAGCCACGCGCCCCAGGAATATGTGGATCATCATACAATGTGACATTCTCTCCAGCGATTTTCTCTCCAAGGCGTCCTGCCAACCGAGATGTACCCTTCTGTGCAGCATCAGCATGAAAGGCTCGGAAGAACATCCCTAGCAGTTGGGGCGCACAGTATTCGTCAAGAATCACTGGCATCTTGCGATTCTGAATGCTCTGAGCTCCCAGCAGAGAAGTTCCCTCCTTCACTGCTTTTGGGCCAATGGCTGCTGCCTCTGCGCGGTTCCAGCCTCGCATCTGCCAAAACCAGAAACCTGTCTTGCGAGACTCTCCTTCCTGCAACAAGGCCCCACAATAGGTTGTTGCGCTGTTGGCCCGTTGCCGATAGTGCGTCCCCTTAGAGGTGCCAAGAATCCACTCACCTGATTCTCGAGACACTCCCAAATAGGGGAGCGTAACCACTCGTTGGTCCGTTTGCTTTGCAGTGGCTTCGATCTCCAAGCCTACCTCAGCCAACTCTTCAAAGCTCAGTTGCTCCAACTCCGGATTGTAAAGCTGAAGAGCCTCTGCAGAAGGAACATCCTTAACAGGATCCGGCAAACTCACCTCCAACTGATCCTGTAATTCTGCATTTTCCAGAGCTTCATCCAGCACACGGCGCAGCGCTGATGCTTCCAAGCGTTCGGTATAGGCTAGCCCTGTTCGCCCATCGAGCAAGACTCGCACACCCAGGCCCAAGCTCGTCGATTGGTCGACCTTCTCCACCTTTGCATCACGGATCTTCAAGCCCAATGATTCTCCGCGCTCCACGAGTACGTCGACTTCTGCCAATCCACTTTGCCGAGCAAGGCCCAGAACATGTTCAATGGCCGCTTCCGGTTGCATCAGCGCCCTCCTACAAGGATCGAGTCGATCTTGAGGGTAGGCTGACCAACTGTGGTCGGAACCATCCCACTAGAGGCACCACAGATACCCGCGGCCAACTCCAGATCATCAGCAATCATCGAAATCTTGGGGAGCACTTCGTAACCCTTGCCAATCAAGGTAGCTCCACGCACTGGCTCTGCAACCTTTCCCTTGCGGATGATGTAGCCTTCCTGCACTGCGAAGTTGAATTCACCTGTTCCTGGATCAACCGAACCGCCACCCAGTTTCTTGGCATAGAGCCCATGATCGACAGAACGGATGATGTCCTCAATCTTGTCTGACCCCTTGTCAATGTAGGTATTTCGCATTCGGGAAACCGGCGCATATTTGTAGGACTCTCGCCTAGAAGAACCTGTTTGAGGGACACCCACCTGAGCTGCGCCCACTCGATCGCTGAGGTACTGCTGAAGCACACCATCCTTGATCAACACGGTTCGCTGTGCTTCATTGCCTTCATCATCGATGTTCAGCGAGCCCCAGGCATTGGCAATGGTACCGTCGTCCACGGCTGTCAACACTGGACTGGCGATTGACTGGCCTAGCTTACCAGTGAACGGTGAGGCATTCTTGCGAATGGCTTCTGTTTCCAGTGGATGCCCACAAGCTTCATGGAAGATCACACCGCCAAACCCGTTGCCCATTACAACCGGCATGACGCCCCCATCAATGTAACCTGCACCAGCCATACGCAGTGCTGTTTCGGCTGCCTCTCGGGCCAGCTTCTCCAGATTGACTTCTTCCAAAAATTCATAGCCTCCCAGCACTCCTGGTGATTCAGCACCACCCTGGGGTCCATCTCCAGTATCCGCAATCGCAGACAAGCGAACTCGCATATATTGCCGGCTGTCTTCCCGGAATAGGCCCTCACTGTTGGCGATCAACATCGAACGCTTCTTCTCAACAATCGAAGCACTGACCTGCCGAATCGCTTCTCCGTGGCTACGTGTCAACTGGTCCAGACGGCGGAGTAATTCGACTCGATCCAGCTTGCCCACTTTTTCAGGGCTCAATCGAATTTGGTGTTGGTCGTTGACCGGAGCCCGTCGCAAATCTTTTGGATTGACCCGCCCTTCTCCACGCTTGGAGCGAGCCAGATTTTCTGTCAATTGCAGCAGTCCTGCTGGATCTGGATCAGAGCTGTAGCCATAGCAGGACTCATGACCAAACAATAAGCGAATTCCAATGCCATACGAATTCCCCGAATTGATCTGATCAATCTTACGATCCAGCAGATCTAATGAACGGGAAACTGAATCCTCGATGAATATTTCGGCAAAGTCGGCTCCTTGGCGGAGACCGTGTTCCAGAATTTTGGTAATCGTTTGATCGGCAAGCATGGCAATTCTCGAAAAATTGGTTGGAGAAAATAAAGAACATTGTGACCTGTGAGTTCAGCGGGACGCAAGGGGAAAGACTCCCAGCCAATGAGGAAGAAGGTCTTTGTTCAAGCTGGAGTAGGGCTACGGCGCAGTCCCTCGACTAATTCAGCATAGTGGGCTTGATCCGCATGAAGGACACCATGTCGCACTAGAAAATCCAAGACTACCAAGTTGCAGTTGGTCTTGATTTCGTCTGTTTCTGCTACCAGACGCACCACTTCAGCAATCGGCATCAGTCGGAATTCTTCCACTTCTCCATCCTGATTACAGGGTTGAAAAGTTTCTGGAAGTTCCAAATCGTAGGTATAGAGAATTTCTCGCCTCAATTGTCCCTTGGAGTTGTGATGGCATAGCGTCACTAGTCCCACAGATTTTAGCGTCTCTGCCAGTATCATTGAGACTCCGGCTTCTTCCCGGCATTCTCGCTTCATGACCTGCTGAGGGCTCTGGTAGGCAGTCATCCCTCCAGCAACCATTTGATCCAGCTTGCCGGGATAGCGTGGTCGGTCCCTCGCCCGTCGAGCCATCCAAAGCCAGATTCCATCAGTACGCTTCACAAAGCCATTGAGATGAACACCAAGGTTCAGCACTCCTAGCAAGGCCGTTGCACTTCGCTCCACACTGAACAGGGGGATTCCCTCATCATTGCTGATCAGGTAATGCTCATCCCTCCAGCCAGTAATATGTCCTTGGTCTCGCCATTTTCTTAGGACTGCATCCAGCCGTGCCGATCTCTCTTTCGGTGAAGATAATTCATTCCTTAACGTGACACGCTCTGATTCAACAGTAAAGAGTGCTGGTGACTGTTCGAACAGGGGGAGATCTTCTGGACGAATCCAACCAACTTTGTATCCAGCAACATAGAAAGGTCGAAATTGATTCAACTGATAATCGTGACACCGTTGAATCCAACGGTGCAAGAGACGTAGATCATCCATTTTCAGTTCGCATGTCGAGACTGGTTGCGAACTTCCAGGGCGAGCTTGGTGCGTAAGTTGAA
>PBZZ01000067.1 GCA_002730365.1 Deltaproteobacteria bacterium | reverse complement strand
TCTGAAAATCTAAGCCTCCGACGACAAGAATTGGAAACTCGGTTGCAGCAACTGCTTGGCTACAGCTCAAATGAATCCCGGCAAGAAGTAGATAGTACGATTCAACGCTGCTTCCACTATGCAGCATGGGCTGACAAGTATGAAGGAACCTTACATCAACCTCCTCAAGGCTTATTAGTCCCTGTTCTAAATGAGCCTCTCGGAGTGATTGGTCTCATTTGCCCAGATGAGAACCCAATGCTCTCCTTTCTATCCTTACTTTTGCCATCCTTGGCTACTGGCAATCGCTCGATTGTCATCCCTTCCTCTTCCTATCCGCTCATTGCCAATGACTTGATTCAAGTCATGGAGACTTCTGATGTACCAGCGGGAGCAGTCAATCTAATCAGCGGCAATCCAACTGAAATGATTGAGACGCTTGCGGCTCACGAAGATCTGGATGGATTGTGGGTTTTTGGCACCGAAGAGGAAGTTCGTAAGGCTAGACGCCTAAGTACAAGCAATCTCAAGCGGATTTGGAGTAATGAGGGACAGGTCGTTGACTGGTATTCCCCAGCATCTCAGGGAAGAGATTGGCTACGACAAGCTTCTCAAATCAAAAACATCTGGGTTCCATTTGGTGAGTAGTATGGCTGGAGATCTTGGCTTCATAGGTGTATCCACACAGCACTCTCTTATCCAAAAAATTTTTCCATTGTGGGTTGAGGTTTTGGGCTTAGGAGAGGCTAAACTAAGAGGATTTGATCACCCTCCTGGGGTAAGTTTTGCTGACATGAGATCGCAGGTGGTACAACTTGGGGAGGACCCGTCTTTGGCTGGTGCACTGGTTACCACACATAAAGTAGTGGTTTGGGAAGGAGCAAAAGATCTTTTTTCGGAATCAGATTCACATGCTCAGCGATTGCATGAAGTGAGCTGTATTTCCAGGAATTCTGAGGGAGAACTAGTCGCACATGCTAAAGATCCGCTGACGGCTCGCTGGGCAATCCATCAGATTGTTTCATCAGACCATTGGCAGCGATTTCCCAAAGCGGAAGTCCTGATCCTTGGTGCTGGAGGCGCTGGTCTAGCACTCGCTTGGGTTTTACTTGATCCCAACGAGAAACCAGCCAAAATCCACTTAACTGAAGTCGCAGCTGGCAGGTGCTCCCAAGTTCGAGATCATCTGAAAGAATTTTCTCATGGACTCTGGAACCTTCACGAAATCAACAGTTCTGAGGAAGCCGATCTTATTCTAGCCACACTTCCTCCACAGAGTCTTGTAGTGAATGCCTCTGGCTTGGGCAAAGACCGGCCTGGATCTCCTCTTAGTGCCAAGGCAAATTTTCCAAGCGAGTGCCATATCTGGGAATTCAATTACCGCGGATCATTGGAGTTTCTGCACCAGGCACTGCGACAACAACATAAACAAAGATTGCATATCCACGACGGTTGGGAGTATTTTCTAGCGGGATGGGCACATATCATCGCTGAAGTATATCATTTTGAGTTGACCGAAACACTCTTCGCTAAGTTGCGTCAAGCAGCCCTGCCTCTTCGACCAATTCACTAATTTTTCTGGAGTCATCTTATGGCGGCCTTACTACAGTTGAATGACCAGGACAACGTACGCATTGCCTTACAAAAAATGCCTGCAGGCTCCGAGGTGGAAGGGCTACGTATTCTGGATGAGATTCCCTCGGGGCATAAGGTTGCCATTAAACAGATTGAAAAAGACGCAGTTGTTATCAAATATGGCCAAGTGATTGGTTTTGCCAGTGAACCGATCGGACCTGGACAGCATGTACACAGCCACAACGTGATGATCCACACCTTCGAGCGTGAACACGATTTTGGAAGCCGAGCTCTTGGAACCGACTTTGTCGAAAAACCAGCTACGTTTGAAGGCTTTCACCGAGAAGATTGTCGAGTGGGTACACGGAACTACGTTGGGATTCTAACTTCCGTCAATTGCTCAGCAACAGTTGCCAAAGCAATTGCTGCAGCCTTCTCTGATGAGATGGTCCGCACTGAATTCCCAAATGTGGATGGAGTTGTCGCTTTCACCCACTCAACAGGTTGTGGACAGAATATTGATGGCCAAGGTCTGGCGATGCTACGCAGGGTCATCTCTGGATATGCAGTACATCCTAATATTGGCGGCGCCTTGATCCTAGGGTTGGGATGTGAAGTTAACCAAGTTCCTGCACTTTTGGAAAATCAGGGTCTCTCACACTCAAATCGATTAAAGACTGGTACCATTCAGGAGAGTGGAGGAACCAGAAAAACGATTGAGCGCGGGATTGGCATGGTCAAGGAACTACTGCAGGAAGCAAATCAATTCGAACGGAAAACTGCGAAGGCTGAACACCTCAGTCTGAGCCTACAGTGTGGTGGCTCAGATGGATATTCAGTGATTACAGCTAACCCCTCGCTAGGAGCCGCTGCAGATTTGCTGGTACGCCATGGTGGTAGCGCTGTCTTGAGCGAGACCCCTGAGGTCTATGGCGCAGAACATTTACTTACAAGCAGAGCAGTTCGACCTGAAGTTGGCGAAAAACTTCTAGAGCGAATCCGTTGGTGGGAAGAATACACTGCTCTTAACGGTGGGGAGATGAACAACAATCCTTCACCCGGAAACAAAGCAGGAGGGCTGACAACCATTCTTGAAAAATCGCTGGGTGCTGTGGCCAAGGGCGGCACTTCGGATATGGTCGCAGTCTATGAATATGCTGAACGCCAAACTACCCGTGGTTTTGCTTTCATGGATTCCCCTGGTTATGACCCTGTATCCGTGACAGGGCAGGTCGCGTCTGGTTGTAATCTTGTCTGCTTCACCACAGGCCGAGGTTCTGTCTATGGTTGTAAACCAGCACCAAGTTTAAAACTAGCAACAAACACTCCGATGTTCCAACGAATGGAAGAAGACATGGACATCAATTGCGGGTTGATCGTAGACGGACAATCTACTGTTCAGGATTTAGGTGAAAAGATCTTCAACAGACTTTTGGAAGTGGCTTCTGGCAGTCCCACTAAGAGTGAATCTCTAGGATTCGGAGACAACGAGTTTTTACCCTGGCAAATTGGTGCGGTGATGTAGGATCAACCGTGCTCATTATAACTATTTGACACGAAATCACAGATTTTCATGAAACGACTTCAAAACAAAAATATTCTCTTAACCGCTGCTGCCCAAGGTATTGGCCATGCGTCTCTACTACGGTTTCTAGAAGAAGGAGCAACCGTCTGGGCTACTGACATCAACTTGAAACCGCTGGAAGCCTTGCACTACTCCGAGCAACAATTGAAAGTACGCAAGCTGGATGTCTGTGATCCTGGCGCAATCACAAAACTGACTGAAGAAATTGGCACAATTGATGTCCTTTTCAACTGTGCCGGCTTTGTACACAGTGGCACCATCCTAGAGTGTACTGAGAATGATTGGGACATGGCTTTTGAAATCAATGTTCGCTCCATGTATCGACTAGCCAAGATTACTATCCCAAGGATGGTCTCTAATGGTAGTGGGGTCATCATCAATATGGCTTCAGTAGCTTCAAGCGTCAAAGGTGTCCCTAACCGCTTTGTTTATGGGACCTCCAAGGCAGCTGTCATCGGACTTACCAAAGCCATCGCAGCAGATTTCGTTAGTCAGGGCATACGCTGTAACGCCATTTGTCCAGGCACTGTTGAAACTCCATCACTTAACGAAAGAATGGTCGCTCAGGGGGGGGATTTGGAGCAAGTCCGGTCTGCTTTTGTTGCTCGCCAACCCATGGGGCGCATCGGTACCCCCGAAGAAATAGCGAATTTGGCAGTTTATCTTTCCTCTGATGAATCCTCTTACACTACTGGTGCCGTCTTTGCGATTGACGGTGGCATGACCATTTGAAGGAGTTAACGTGAAACTAATCCGTTACGGTAAGCCCAACCAAGAAAGGCCGGGGCTACTCGATAATTTTGGCAAGCTTCGAGACTTATCTCAGGTTATTCCAGATTTAGCAGGTGAATATCTACAGCCTGATTCGATAAAGCGCCTTCGGGAGCTTGATGTTAATGGATTGCCCGAGGTCAATGGTAATCCGCGTATTGGCCCCTGTGTGAATCAAATTGGCAAATTCATTTGCATTGGCTTGAACTACTCTGATCATGCAGCCGAGTCAGGAATGCAAGTCCCACCAGAGCCCGTGATTTTTTTCAAAGCTACCAGTGCGGTCTGTGGATCGAACGATAACCTCATCATTCCACGCGGTTCTACGAAGACCGATTGGGAGGTAGAACTTGGGGTTGTCATCGGGAAACTAGGTAAATATCTGACAGAAGAAGAGGCACTGGAGCACGTTGCAGGGTACTGTGTGGTTCATGACGTCTCCGAACGTGCATTTCAGTTAGAGAGATCTGGTCAATGGGTCAAGGGGAAGAGTTGCGATACATTTGGGCCAATTGGTCCGTGGCTCGTAACGACAGATGAGATCTCTGACCCTCAAAATCTTGGACTTTGGCTAGAAGTGGATGGTCATCGTTATCAGGATGGTACAACAAGCACGATGGTCTATGGCGTGGCACACCTAGTTGCGTATCTCAGTCAATTTTTTACTTTAGAGCCTGGTGATGTGATTTCTACAGGGACACCACCAGGTGTTGGGATGGGTGTAAAACCAAATCCAGTCTACTTACGACCGGGACAAGAAGTTCGGCTAGGAGTCGATGGTTTGGGTGAGCAACGACAAATCACAGTAGCGGACGAATAGCAACTATGGATGTCTTTGTTTCTACCTATCCTTTTGGAACTGATGATCTCCAACCTCGAAAGTTGCTAGATGATTCGAATTTCAACGTGAGTTACAATGAATTAGGCCGCAAGCTCACCGTGGATGAATTGATTGAATGTGCAGGTAAAACAAAAGTTCTTCTCGCTGGCACAGAAAATCTGATGCCTTTTTTGGAGCAAAATCCAAATCTAGAAATGATTTCTAGAGTAGGAATTGGTCTGGATGGCGTCCCACTGAACGAATGTAGGCGCAGGGGGATTCGTGTGAGCTTTACTCCTGATGCTGTGACAATGGCCGTTGCAGAACTAACGATTGGGCTAATGCTATCTGCGAGCCGGCATGTCGGGAATTTAGATCGCAGGCTGAGAGATGGTCAATGGAGTCGGCTAAGTGGTCGGAGACTTGAGCATTCAGTAATTGGACTTCTTGGCTTCGGTAGGATTGGAAGTCGGGTAGCTCGCATACTAATATCTTTTCAGCCCAAAGAAGTTCTAGTACACGACAGCTTAGACAAATCAGAGGAAATCCAAGCTTTGCGTAATCATGGGTTACGAATTCGGCAGGTTGAATTTGAAGAGATGCTGACCAAGTCAAATCTTCTATCGATCCATGTACCGCTTTACAAAAAAACTCTGCATCGGATTGGGCTAGAAGAACTGAAGCTGATGCCTTCGGGTTCAACCCTGGTTAATACTGCAAGAGGTGGAATCGTTGAAGAAGATGCCTTAGCCACCGCATTACAAAATGGCATTCTAGCAAGTGCCGCTATTGATGTTTTTGAATTGGAGCCCTACAAAGGCCCACTGACGGAATTAGAAAATCTGATCATCACGCCTCATATTGGTTCTTGCTCATACGATTGTCGATTTCGAATGGAATTGGAATCAGCAGAAGAAGCACTTCGACACTTACGTGGGGAGACCCTTCAAAGAGAAGTCTCCAATCGGGAGTACGAATATCAGTTGTAAAGCCTCCCACTCCTAAACCTCTTCACCAACCCCAGCACTACTAAAAGAGTTGCATAATAGGTGACATAGAACTGGGGTTCCCATTCTCCTTTGATCTCAAAACGCCATTCCTCCAACTGCAACCAACGACGTAGATTCAGCCAGGCTTCCAAGCTGAACTCGATCACACCAAAAATGAATCTTTCCCCAAGCATCTCTGGAGGTGACCAGAGCCAAAGGCTACTCCAGGCCAGCCCTAAAAGGCAGACAGGTAGAATCCAAATTGCCATCATCAGAACAACTATCAGTTTCAACCATAAGACCTCCAGCGAAACCCTCCCAAAAGTATTCAACAAGATTGGGAATGTCCCCAACAAAACAGAGGTTGTGATGACAAAGCTATCCAATAGCCACTTGGATCTGCCATGTCCTTCCAAAATTCTTGAATGACTAACTNTCACCAAGAAAGCTACGGCCACAAAGGAGAGTTGGAATGAGACTGTCAGCANTANTCTCCAATCTAACACCAAAAACAATAAAGCTGTCACNCAAAGGGCAAAGAGGNCTGGCAAGCGATAGTCCAATTCACGAAATAGTNACAANAGANTAATCATGGTTACTGCCCGTTGGTCANGGTTTGGAAATTCAAGAAGGAATACATAGCNCCAAAGCAACNGCAAAGGGAACCATCGACTNATTGCNACGAAACTTTCATTTTCCCAAANACTCNGCTTCATGGTGGCAATCAATCTANTGACCCCAAAAAGCCCAAAGTAGAGTAAGCCAATATGTAGTCCACCAAATGCTTCTACAAGTGCCATTCCCGTTTTTCTGAAAATTTCTAGGGAAGAATGCCTGACGGACCTTTATGCTAAAATCAAAGGAAAGAACATTGCCAGCGTTTCATCACCAAGGTAGTAAGCAGCGCGGGTTTCAAATCGAAGGCGCAATGTCGACAAAGCTCTTTGCCAGCCAATTTTAGGGGGACAGGCATCGCCAAGTCGTAATTCAGAAAAAAGTAGATTCCACTGAACTCTATCCCATTGAATTCTTGCAGAAATCCTCCTAGTTGAACTTTTCATCCTACATACCAGTAGGGGATCTGCCCCTCGTATTTGGCAGAGAGACATCTAATTCGAGGAAATCATACTCATGCTGGAGATTGAGAATAGTAACTTTGCGAAGCTTGAGGTGTGAAGAATTTGAGTCTGAAGTGAAGCTATGAATGGTGCCACGAACCCAAAAAAGTCCGCTTAAATCTGGCAGTTCTAACCAATCGAGGGGGAGAAATTTCTTGCCAATGCTGATCCCAGCACAGATACAAGAGTAGTAGTGCGGAGCAAAGGCTAACCCAGCGTTTTTGGCTAAGATTGGCGTGAGGGCTAGACCAAAACCTGCTCCCAGCCAGAACCAAGGGGATCCTAGCCAGGAGGTGGCTTGGTTCATACTAGGTAGTGAAGACTCTGCTCGACGAGTTGTTCTGGATCAGACGCAAAACCGTCGTCATCATCCAATTCTGTTTTGGATGGACCCCCCCTCGTTTTACGAGTCAATTGCTGTAGAACTTCCTCACTCTTTTCGGCTTGGTGCTTTGTCCAAGAGCGAACACCACCACCAATTTTTGCTCCGTCCAACATCACAAAGCCGCCAGGGGGCACCGTAATGTTGCCAGTAACTTCTGCTGTTGGATGCAAGACCAATTGTTCCTGACAGTACAAGTCACCATCTACACGTCCATGGATGACAGCTTGACGAACCCACACATCCGCAAAAAGCTCTCCACTTGCTTCGATCAATAGCAATCCAGAGCAATCCAGTCTACCTTCAAAGTAACCACCAATTCGAACAGGGGTTGTGCAGTTCCAATGGCCACTTCCCTGGCTCCCCTTTGGCAGATAAACCGTCTCTGCCTGAGTTACTTTCGCTGACTTACGTTTCCAAAACATCAATCCTCCAGTTGAACAGGTAATGCTCTTCGGACTCCTAGCGTCCAAATCTTGCAGAAGCACCCAGACTTGCCTCTATTTCGAGCAGGCGATTGTATTTTGCTATTCGCTCACTACGCGATGCCGAACCAGTCTTAATTTGTCCTCCTCCCATGGCTACTGAAAAATCTGCCATGAAAGTATCTTCGGTTTCACCACTACGATGAGAAATGATGTAGTTCCAGCCCGCCTTTTGACAGAGCTGAACGGTTTCAACAGTTTCGGTTACTGTGCCAATCTGGTTGAGCTTGATCAAAACCGCATTAGCCGCGTTGCTCTCAATCCCCTGCTGAACAAATCGTGTGTTGGTCACGAAAAGGTCATCACCAACGATCTGTACCTTCTCCCCAAGTTGTTCAGTCATCAATGTGAAGCCTGACCAATCGTTTTCGTCCAGAGGATCCTCAATTGAGATAACCGGGTACTTTTCGCACATTTCTCGGTAGAAGTGCAACATTTCTTCACTGGACCGCCTGCCAGTTCCAGACCAACGGAAGTCGTATTGTCTATTTTGCTTGTCACAGAATGAGCTTGCAGCGGCATCTAGCGCGAGAGAAATGTCCTTGCCTGGAGAATAACCAGCTGCCTGAATGGCTTCAATGATCAGATCACAAGCTTCTTCGTTGCTACCTAAATTTGGTGCAAAACCTCCTTCGTCACCCACTCCAGTTGCATAATTTTTCTTCAGCAATATCTTTCTCAAGGCATGAAATACTTCGGCACCGGCTCTTAGAGCTTCACGAAAAGTTGAGCATCCGTTGGGCATTACCATGAACTCTTGCAAATCCACGCTGTTGTCAGCATGTTCACCACCATTGAGGATATTCATCATGGGTACTGGAAGTCGAAATGATCCAACACCTCCAAGATATTGGTAAAGTGGCATTTGGTGTGAAATGGCAGCAGCCTTCGCAACAGCCATCGAGACCCCAAGAACAGCATTAGCACCTAGTTTTTTCTTTGTGGTTGTGCCATCCAGTTCCAACATGATTCTGTCGATCTCTGCTTGATTATCTGGTTGTAACCCACATAATTCAGGAGCAATTCGTGTGTTTACATGNCTAGTTGCNGTAAGAACCCCTTTTCCCCCATAGCGTTTNTTATCACCATCGCGTAGTTCCAAGGCTTCATTTTCACCAGTCGAAGCTCCGGAAGGAACAGAAGCGTCAGCCTGGGTCCCATCTTCCAGAAGAACAGTAGCTTTCAGGGTCGGGTTCCCTCGGGAATCCAAGATTTCCATTGCCGAGACAGACAGGATGCGATTACGAAGCACAGGTAATTCTCCTATGATTAGTAAGTTTTAGGAGCGAAGCGTTTGGGTTCCCCAAATACCCAAACCACACAAGCTCAAGCTTACAAATAAATTTAGGCAAATGTTGAGTAACGCTGTACGCCAAGCACCAGCTTGCATCAGGAGAACAGTCTCGTAGCTAAAAGTCGAAAATGTGGTAAATGCGCCCATGAAACCACTCAGAATGAGTAATCTTGCCTCAGAGTGCTTTTCCAGCAGAACGACAAAAACTCCAAACGCAGCGGAGCCCACAGCATTCACAAATATTGTTCCGTAAGGAAATTGATCTCCTAACCAAATTTGCAATTGCCGACTGATCCACCATCTACTTAAACTCCCTAGACTACCGCCAAGTAACAACCATAGCCAAGGAAAATTTTGTAACAAAGCCAACGATCAGCCTTCAGCATTCAATTTGTGCTGCAAATCAAGCTCTCTTTGTTGAAATGACTTAAAAAAGCCTAATTTCATATTTCTTTTCAGTGGTTTCAATCTAAGCTATTGCAGCAAAGTGGCAGGGATTTGTGTTGTTTCTTCTAGAATCCTATACTAGCTATTGATTTTGTCCAGTTAGTGAGTCGCTCAGACTCGTTACACCCAAAGAAATCTTTCAAATAAAGATTTTTAATGAATTACCTAAAATCCCTCAGGAGATGGCTATGAAAATCATGCGCTCTTTGCTCTTACTCGCCTTGGTCTCCTTCTTGGTGGTTCCTTCAGTGCTGGCAGATAGAGTTCCAGTGGGTATGATCTATGATGTGGACGGCAAGGTTGAATACAGCAAAAATGGCAAGCGCTGGAAGCCCGTCCGTCGAAACAAGCTCATGTTTCCCGGTTCAATGGTTCGACTGAACAATGGAAGTAAGGCCAAATTCGCAAACCAAGCTACCCAAGAAACGACTAACCTGCTGGCCAATTCTGAGATCAAGATTACCGATTCAGGCATGGAACTAGTCAGTGGTGAGCTAGGCTCCACAGAAGCGGCTGGAGAACTACTGGCGGGGTTAGATAAAAAATTTGCTACCACCCAGAAATATACGACAGTACGTCGCTCGGCAAACAAATCTGGACAGGAACTGGTGGTAAACCTAGGGAATATGTCCCTCTCTGATGACTACCCCATGGTAGCCTGGGAAAGCAAAGGGAGTGAATACTCATACCGTCTGCACGTCGGTGATACTTCTTATGATGTTCCCGCAACATCAGAGAAAGTGGTCCTCCAAAGGATTGCCCCCTTTTCAGATAGATCAATAAAATATCGAGTTGAAGTACTCAAGGATGGAAATGTCCTGAGTGAGAGTAAAACAAGAAGACTTTCTTGGCTGAGCGGCAAGAAGTTGAAAAAATTTGAAGATGATCTGATTGCTATCAAGCAATATGACACAGATGGTTTTCTGATGGCAGGTATCCTGACAGATCATAAGTTACTGGTTCCAGCGATGCAAACCTATGAGTCTTTCTTCAGCAAAAATGACGATGATGAAGATATTAATGATCTGCGTCCGTTCATCATTGAAGTGTATGCGCGTCTGAAACTGGAATCTCTTCAGGAAGAAGCAACTAAGACGTACCAAGCAAATCTCTAGACTACATATACTCACCAATTTCGGGCATCCGCTCTAGGTGCCCGCCTCTCCCACCAATTCGCAGAACAATTCCATGAAAAAGGCACTTCTTCGACCAGATTTTTGGATCACGATCATCCTTTTCTTGGCAATGATTCCTGCCGAGCAGTATGAAATATTTTCAGGATTCGAAAATCAACTGCAGGGTTATCGTCATATCCTACGGCATACCGCAAATCCTGAAGCCTATGCCTTTCCTGAAAAAGATATGGTAATTGTTGATACTGACGAAGATTTTTTTAGTGAATATGGAAGTTGGCCTCTCCAACGGAAACACATCGCTGAAATTGTCACTAACCTTCAGGAATTAGGGGCCAAGGTCGTTGCACTTGATATGCTGATGGATTTTCCAAATGGCTACGGCGAAGACCCCATATTGGCAGAAGCACTTGGAGAGAAACAAAACACGATGGTAGTTGGTCAGTTGAACCTTGTGGATGAAGAAATACGTGGAGTGACAACGGCAACTTCTGTTCTACAGGAGGCCACTGTTGCTGGTTATACCAATCACACTTTGATAGGTAATCGGCTCTCCCGACTTCGTTTCTACGATCAGGCTGTCAATGAATTCAAGATGTGGCCATGGGCAGTTCAAGCACTGGCCATGTATTGGAATGTTGAACCACGACTGGAGAACAACATTCTCTACATTGGGGACAAGGAAATCCCACTGGACCACAATGGCGATCTTTGGCTGGACTACCCTCTTCATAAACCGGGTGTTACTTTTCTCCATGAATACGCCGGTATCACCGCCGCCATGGTCTTGAATCTTTATGAGGGCGAAATTTATGGGCTGGAAGATCTGGATGAAGATGAGATATATGAGTTGGAATATTGGGTGAAGGATAAACTCGTGCTTGTCGGAGATACAACTGAAGTTTCTCACGATATTTTTTCAACCCCAGTTGGGGAAATTTATGGGATTGAAATCTTAGCCGATACGATCTGGACAATGATGAATGGAGCTCCTATTCGTCCAGCAAGCAATGGAATGGAAGCAGCTATTCTCATTTGCATGATGTTGTTTTTCTTGTTCATTGCAAGGCTTGAAAAGTTCAACAATCCGCTCTTTCTTACGGCAATCATTGGATACCTGGGAATTTCCATCTATGCTTACGTTTATCATGGATATGTACTCTCAATGAGCTACATCATCCCAGCAATGATCCTCAGCATGATTGCAACTAACTTCTTCATGTTCATGGCCGAGAGACAGCAAAAAGCCTTCATCAAGAACGCTTTCTCTCAATACCTCTCTCCCAGTGTGATTGATGTAATCGTCCAGGATCCTTCAAAACTCAGTTTGGGTGGTGAACGTCGTGAAATGACTGCATATTTCTCAGATGTGCAGAAGTTCTCAACAATTTCAGAGAGTCTCACGCCTGAAGAACTGGTTTCATTACTAAATGAATACCTCACCGAGATGTGTAATCTCATCTCCAGTCGAGCAGGTACCATAGACAAGTTTGAAGGGGATGCGATCATAGCCTTTTGGGGAGCTCCCTTGGGTCAACCGGATCACGCTAGACTTGCCTGTTTCGCAACAATTGACATGCAAAAGCGACTGATTGAAATGCGCAAGAACTGGCGAGAAAAAGGTAGCCCCCAACTGTTTGCACGAATGGGGATCAACAGCGGTCCAATCGTGGTCGGAAACATGGGATCACAGCAAAGAATGGACTACACCATCATGGGCGATACGGTTAACCTAGCTGCACGATTGGAGGGCGCAAACAAGTTCTATAAAACATTTACGATGATTTCAGGCAACACCTACTACGGTACAGATCATTTGGAAGGAGCCGAAAATTATGTGGATGCAAGAGAATTAGACATTGTTCGTGTAGTTGGCAAGAAAGAGCCTGTTCTAGTTTTCGAGGTCCTAGACTTTAAGAATAAACTCAGCGGTCCAATGACTGACGTTCTTCAGCATTATCAAAAGGGTCTTTCATGTTACAAAGATCATGATTATCCGATCGCTATTGAGCACTTTCGCAAAGCTTTGACTTTCCTCGAAAACGATGGGCCATGCCTGACCTACATCGAGCGTTGTGAACGCTTCATCAGTGAGCCTCCTCCCGGGGACTGGGACGGAGTTTACACCCACACCGAAAAAGGCTGAATTGTTTACAGGAATTGTTCAGGGCAAAGGAGATGTTCTATTATTACAGCAGTTCAGTGGTGGTCTGAAGCTACGCATTCAGATGAACGAATTGAGTGCCGGGCTGGAACTGGGTGCGAGTGTGGCGGTGTCTGGTGTGTGTCTTACAGTTGTGAATTTCCAGGAAAGTACATGGGCGGAATTCGATGTAATTCAGGAAACCTTGGACCGGTCAAATCTTGGGATGCTGCAAGTTGGCTCTCACACGAATATTGAGCGATCTCTGAAGGTAGGGGATGAACTTGGTGGGCATCAGGTCAATGGTCACGTCGACTGTAAGGCCCGAATTCTTCAGATTGAACAAAGTCCTGGGAACTATAAAATCTGGATCGAACTTGGGCCACATTGGAACCGCTACTTGGTTCCCAAAGGTTGGATTGCAGTTGACGGCGTAAGCCTAACAGTGGTTGATGTAGAGCCAGATCGATTTTCAGTTTGTTTGATTCCCGAAACCCTCTCCAGAACGACTCTTGGTAACGCAACCCAAGCCACCCACCTCAATTTGGAGTTCGATCATCAAACTAAAGTCATCGTTAAATCGATCGAGCGCCTACTGCCGAAATACCTAAAACAAATTACTTGATCCCAAAACTTTTCTCTCCGTAACATCAATTTGTTATCACCTCTGTATCAAATTCTAATAATTCTTTTAGGCTTGTTCTCAGTAATGATAAAGCATAGTGCCAGTTTGGCGAAAAAACAGACCTGTATTCGCAATAGGAGAGATCTGAAACCTGATAAGCCGAGGAGAATTATGTTCCAAAAGACCATCGCAACTCTAGCCACTGGCTTGGTAGTCCTGATGATAACTTGACTGGCCCATGCTCGGGATCAGATCCAGATCGTCGGTTCCTCGACCGATTATCCTTTTGCAACCGTGGTAGCAGAAAAGAACGGCCAACGCGGCTCCATGAAAACTCCGGTGATTGAGTCCACTTGAACAGGTGGTTGCATGAAGCTTTTCTGTGATGGCTTAGGCCCAAGTCACCCTGATTTCACTAATGCTTCTCGTGCAATCAAAGGCAGCGAAAAAGAATTGTGTGACCGAAATTATTGAAATCATCGTTGATAACGACGGGATCGCTTTTGCCAACAGCGCTAAATCGCAAAAGCTGAATTTCTCACCAGGCCAATTGTGGATGGCGATGGCAGAAAATGGTCC
>PBZZ01000066.1 GCA_002730365.1 Deltaproteobacteria bacterium | reverse complement strand
CAAAGTTCACAGCATTGCAGACAAAGAGTTCAATCTAAACTCTGTGGTAGAGCTCCAGGAAGTTCTGTATGAAAAATTCAAATTGCACGAAGCCTGTGGTATCAGACCTAAAAAAATCAAACTTGGAATAGGGCTCTCCACGGATGAGGAAACTTTGGAAAAAATGCGTGAATACCCCCTTCCCAGAACCATTCTTGACTACCGTTCTTTGAACAAACTCAAAAGCACCTACATCGATCAATTACCGACTTACGTTCACCCGAGAACAAAAAGAATTCACTCAACTTTTCACCAAGTTTCCACTGCAACAGGCCGACTATCATCAGACAATCCAAATCTACAAAACATTCCGGTTCGAAGTGCCGAAGGGCGCCGTATTCGTAAAGTGTTCTTGCCTTCTAAACCTGGCCATCAACTGCTTGCGGCAGATTACAGCCAAATAGAACTTCGTGTTGCTGCACATTATTCAAAAGATCCTACTTTTTTAGACGCCTACAGGCATGAGCGAGACATCCACGCATTGACAGCAGCTACTATTTTTCAGGTTAAGCCCGAAGAAGTGACGAGAGAACAGAGATCGAAAGCGAAGGAAGTCAATTTTGGGCTAATCTATCGAATGGGCCCAGAACGGCTTTCCATTGTGACCCAAACCCCTAAAGCAGAAGCAAAGCGCTTTATTGAAGCATATTTCCAACGCTACAGCACCATCCACGCTCTCCAGGAACATTTTCTCGAAAAAGCACGGAAAGAGGGTTATGCGTGCACTCTTCTGGGACGTCGACGTCTGATCCCAGACATAAACGGCAAAGGATTATCAAAGCGTCTGGCAGAAGGTGCGGCAATCAACACACCGATTCAGGGGAGTGCGGCTGAGATTATTAAGCTTGCCATGATTTCTGTAGCACGAAGACTCCATTCGGAGTCAATGGATACTCGAATGGTTCTCTCGGTTCACGATGAATTAGTCTTTGATGTACCTGAGGCAGAGATCCAAAAAGCTAGTACAATAATTAAAGAAGAAATGGAAAATGTCATTGTCTTGGAAGTCCCACTTGTCGTAGAAATCGGTTTGGGAGATAATTGGCTAGAAGCACATTAATCAACAAAGAACCAAAAATGATGACATATTCCCCCTAGACCTGCTTACAATTGTGATTCAATGAATGAAAAAAAGTTGGAAATTGTGCTGGCTAGTCCTCGCGGTTTCTGTGCTGGGGTTGATCGGGCCATTCTGATTGTGGAAAAGGCACTCCAAAAGTGGGGGCCACCCATATATGTACGCCATGAAATTGTGCACAATCGGCAAGTTGTGGAACGCCTACAAGCTCAAGGGGTCATCTTTGTTGAAGAAATCGAAGAAATTCCCAAAAGAGCCCATGCCATCTTCTCTGCACACGGAGTATCTCCAGCTGTACGAAAGCAAGCCCAAGAACAAAGTTTGGAAGTAGTTGACGCAACCTGCCCACTTGTGACTAAGGTACATGGAGAGGCTCAGCGTTACCGCCGCAAAGATTTTACTATTCTGCTCATTGGCCATGCCGACCATGTAGAGGTTCAAGGGACAATGGGGGAAGCCCCAGAGCGGATGATCGTCATTGAAACTGTTCAAGATGCGGAAAAAGTTCAACTGCCTGATTCAAATCAAGTAGCCTATTTGACACAGACTACCCTCTCACTTGATGACACCTCTGAAATTATAGAAACCCTAAAGAAACGCTTCCCAAGCATTGAAGGTCCTCCTAAAGATGATATTTGTTATGCAACTCAAAACCGTCAAAATGCTGTCAAGGCGTTAGCTTCTCAGGTAGAAAGAATTTTAGTCGTCGGAGCCTCAAATAGTTCCAATACACTGAGGCTGGTGGAGGTTGCCAAGGCCCAGGGTACGGCAGCTCGCAGAGTCGAGGAAGCTTTTGAGATTGAGAGGGCTGATGTGGAGGGGGTGAGTTCCATTGGAATTACTGCTGGCGCATCAGCTCCCGAAGACGTCGTACAAAGCATCGTTGCAAAGCTGTGTAGGTTAGCTCCTCAACATAGTCTGAGAGAGTTGAAGCTTGTTGATGAAAATGTCAATTTTGCACTGCCTGCGCTATTGCGGACTGCTTAAACGCATGTGCTGCCCTTTCTCGCATCGAGAAGCTTTGTTTTTCTGTGGGAGTCATCTCGCCAAAAGTTTTTTGACTGCCAATAGGCTGGAAAATTGGATCCCATCCGAATCCACAATTACCTCTTGGAAAAACAATCTCACCCAGCACTTCTCCCTCAAAGCAATGAACTTTTTCTCCATCAAAGGTGAAGGCTAAAATGCACACTGCGCGAGCTTTGTGATTTTCTCCATGAAACAATAAATCCACCAATTTTTCGAGAGTGAGACTCTTTATGAACCACTTGATGAATGGTCCTGGTAGATTCCCCCACTGCTCAAAATATAGGGAAGTATCTTCAACAAGCAGTGGGGATGGGCTTAATCGAAAAGCGTTTCTAGCTTTGTGAGCCACTAATTCTGTGAGATCATCTGTCTGAATCTCCATCATTTCTAGTGGTTTCATTTGGATGGAAATTTGCAGAATTTCCTCTAGCTCACGAGCTTTATTGGGGTTGGAACTTACGAATTGAAGCATGGCTACTGTAGCCGCAGATAGGGGATGGAATGAAACTGGAGAGAATACTTGCCATTGCAGGAATTATACTTCTCCTGTTGATCACAATTGCTATCATCAACACCTATACAGATCTTTTCGAGGAGGTCTTCAAAGAAGATAAACAAGCCGCCTCTATTGAAGAAAAACCCTTGAGCAGCCCTAAACCTAAGGATGGCAAGATGGATTTCGGTAGAGAGGGTTCAGGAAAAAAAGGATCTAACGGCGGTGTTGAAAATTCTAAAAAAGATGATGAGAACACTCCCGCGATGAAGTTTGTCAAAAAAGTCCACAAAGAATATCCAGAACTATTAAAGGTTCGTGCAGATTTTGAGCAAGGTGGGAAATGCCTCGCATTGCTGCTGATGGACGATCCCACAATCACCAAGTGGCGTAGCAATCGGAATCGCCTGGTTCGATCCCTTACCAGCATCCGAAACAAAGCAGGCTCCTACAGTGAAAGTACAAAATGTGTTGTGGAAGTGATGGTAGGAAAAGACACTCTCATACGGGCTGCTCCCCANGGTGAAAAAACGAAAGTAACTCTTTTTAAAGCACCAANNAAAGAGAAATCATGATAAGTTTTTCGCATTGGCTANCCNTCATCATTTGGACGTTCGTNTTAGTCTTTCCNGNCCAAGCTGAAGTTTCCTACAACCAAGTNAAGGAAAGCCTGGANGGGCGACACTGGNATCCACCCAAATCTTACGCAACTCTNGGTNAAGAGGAAATNCCGCACCTNATTAACATCATCCAAGATGACTACCTTCCNAACTACTACCGATTTCGTGCTCTTAGAGTCCTNGAATACTATCCAACACCAGAGGTTTCTGATTTCTTGGAATCATTGCTTCAACCAACGGCACCACCTCTGTTTCTGCGCCACGGACTGAGAGCCTATGCTTTAGCATTTTCAGCTGACCAACCTCAGGCTGTTCGTGACCTAGCCTGGCAATTCCATGATCACCCCGATCCTGAATTGCGTTTAATCGTTGCGAGAGCAATTCGCACAATCAGTCCTGACGAATTTGACCTTTTGATTCAGCAGGAACCAAAAGATTGGGTCCGTCAAGCCGCTCTGCAATAAAACAACTTGCCGCTGCCTAAAGCCACCATTCCTCAGAACCGAACGATCCTTGCTTTAGGATCAACGGGACTTCTCTCTATCTGCTCTCCCGCACTCAATTGGAGTGGCACATCTTTTCTGATCTGGGTTTCTTTGGTCCCCTTGGGCCTCGCAATGTATGGAGCAACAGCTAAGCAAGGAACTTGGCTGGGTGGATGTTTTGGAACAATTCTCTGGATAAGTCAAACATGGGGTCTTCATGCCACTCTGACCCATCAACCGGGTTTGCCATGGTGGGTCTCGATCATTTTTTGGCTGTCTCTTTGTGTCATTGCTGGGATTCCCTATTTAGTTTTCGGGTTTCTAATCACAAGGCTGAATTGGATTGAAAAACCAGCTGGTGCGTTGAGGACCGCATTCTTGTGGGTCGGCTTGACCGAGTGGATTCCTTCTCTGGCGCCAGTTTTTCCAGTCCATGCCCTCAGCCAACAAGCCGTATGGCTTCAGATTGTTCATTGGGGAGGAACCCCAACCCTGCATCTACTGTTGGTCTGGGTCAATTGGTTGATTGTGCATAGTTTTTTACGATTTAAGAATGACTACAGGAGGTTGAAAAACCATCTGATTTTGATCGCTCTCATTCCTGTAATCATGGTTAGTTGGGGTAGTTATGAATTATATCGAAATAAAAATGGGCCACACAAAGAATTACAAATTGGCTGGGTACAACCTAACTTCAACTCGATTCCAAATGAGCAAAACAGCGTTACAAAAGATCGATTACAACATCTTTTGAAACAAAGCGCTGAACTGATTCAGATTGACCCAAAAATCAAAGCAGTTTTCTGGCCCGAGGTCCCATTTCCACTATCTTGGGTGGATCAGGTGGAACAACGGCAACAGATCAGACAGGCGGTTGTAAGGTGGCAACGTCCTCTTTTTATGGTTTCCAGCACCGTTGATAATCCAAAAGTGATTCGGGGGGAGCAATTCGCTTACTATAATGTCGCTCAGATGATTGGCTCAACTGGCATTGTACTAGCCTCACAAACAAAGCAAAAGTTGGTACCTTTCGGGGAATACTTACCAGGTGAAGAAAGCTTCCCATTTCTAAGAGATTGGCTTCCAAATGCTCGTCGTTACTTGCCTGGTGATGAACTCAACCTATTTCCCGAGGTGGAAGGAAGTTCAATCTTGGCAACCATCTGCTATGAAATCGGATTTGAATCAATTCTTAAGAAAGCTCTAGAATCCGGAGTTCGCGTTGTTTGGAATCCTGTCAATGATGGCTGGTTCCCATCCTCCATCGCAGCTTGGCATAAAGCTCTGGCCAAATTTCGCAGTGCAGAGATGGGGTTGCCTCTAATCCGAGTTAGTAACTCTGGCTACTCTGTGATAGCTGATGACAGAGGAGTTGTGCTGCAAACTGGAGAATGGAATCAATCTGTCGCCAAAACAGTAACTATTCCAATACCTGAGCATGCGGGACCCTGGCTGCATATTGCCGAAATTTTTCGCTGGGCTCTGCTCAGCTGGGTACTACTTGACGTTGGACTAGGATTACTCCTTAGACGTAGTCAAGAATATTGACCCCATTCATCTCTGTTGATTCATTTCTTGAAGAATCTCAGTTTTTTTGTAGATTTTCAGAGTCAGAATACTTCATTGCTTTGAATTTTGGCCCGGTTTCATTAACTATCAGAAACTGAGGACCAAAAGCCAAATTGATTCAACATCATCACTATTCTCCATCATATTGAGGTAGCCTTGCATTGGAAGAACGAACCTTTAGAAAAAATTAAAGCCTGGGAACAAGAGTTAGCTGACAAGCACCAAGAATTTGTCAACGCTGGCTTAAAGTTGGATCTCACTAGAGGGAAGCCAGCTCTGGAGCAGCTTGATCTCGCAGACGAACTTGATGGAATTTTAAATGGAAATTATTTGGATTCGGATGGTACTGATACTCGCAATTACGGGGGCCTGAAAGGTTTGCCAGAGGCCAGAAATTTGGGAGCGGAATGGCTTGGCTTGGCCCAGGAGGAAGTCATCGTGAGCGGGAACAGTTCCCTATCACTGATGTACCAAGTACTGCATGTGGGTGCTCATTACGGTTTCGGAACTACACCATGGCTACAGCAGTCCTCTCCCCCAGAATTCTTGGCGATTGTCCCAGGGTACGATCGACATTTTGGGATTTGTGAGAAATTGGGCATCAAGATGGTGAATATCCCAATGAACGCCGATGGACCAGACATGGAGATGGTGGAAACCCAAGTCAGGCGTCCACAAGTGAAAGGGATTTGGTGTGTCCCCAAATACTCGAACCCCACTGGTAATATTTATAGTGCAGAGGTTGTCGACCGATTCGCTCGACTGGGCAATCAAGCGGCACCAGACTTTCGCATTATGTGGGATAACGCATACGCAGTGCACGATCACTATCCAAACGCCACTGAACTAACAAACTTGATGGAACTTTGTCGTCTTCAAGGCACCGAAGACAGCTTCTTCATGATGGGTTCAACCTCAAAAGTCACTTTGGCTGGTGCTGGAATTTCTTTCCTGGGAGGATCCAAATCAAATTTAGATTACTTTATTGAACAAATGGCCTGTTGGACAATCGGGCCTGATAAGGTGAATCAATTGCGCCATGCTCGACTGTTGCCTGACCTGGCGGCAACCAAGAAGCACATGTTACGTCACGCTGAAATCACGCGACCAAAGTTTGAGTTGGTGCTCAACAAGTTGGAGGAATCTTTTTCAGGGCTGGAAATGGGAACTTGGATTCGTCCCGAGGGGGGTTATTTTATTTCCTTCGACTCTCTATCTGGCCATGCCAAGGAAATTGTTAGACTGGCAGGTGAGGCTGGAGTGAAATTGACCCCAGCTGGATCGACTTTTCCTTATGGCGTTGATCCAGAAGATAAAAACATCAGACTTTCTCCGACGTTTCCACCTCTTGCGGATCTCTCTGCAGCAATGGAGGTCTTTGTTAATTGTGTTCAACTCGCCACTCTTCGGCAGCACCTATATCAATAGCTGTCCCAAGAATCATCCTGGTTTGTACTCACGATTGGCCTCTGGATCCTCCGACGAGAAATTAATATTTTCAATTTCTTCCCAGAGTTCATCGGGCAATTTTGCTGTAGCCCAATCAATTGTCTGCTGAACTCTTTCAGGTTTTGTCACTCCTGCGGCTGTGGACGTTATTCTGGGATCTTGGGTAGAAAACTGTAAAGCGAGCGCACCAAGTGGAACTTTATGCTTAGCGCAAATCATCTCTAGCGCTCTCACAGGCTCTAAAGCAACATTCGTTGCTGGTTGGTAAGCGATCCTAGGCATAATATCACTACCTTTGGCGAGCACCCCTGAAGCGTATGGTGCTGCATTAAGAATAGCGATACCTCGTTCATGGGCTTTTGTGAATAAACTGTCGGCAGACCGATTTATAACATTCCATCGATTGTGATTCATCAGGGCATCAAAGGGCCAATCCCAAAGGATTGATTCCATTAGATCAAGTTTTCCCATTGCCAACCCAACTGCATCAGCCAAACCCTCTTCCTTGATTTTAAACAACTCATCTAAAGCACCACCAGAGCAAGTTATTTCCTTCAAATCACTGGCATGTTCAGGATCATGAAGGTGAAGCACTTGAACCTTTTCCACACCTAGTCGTTTCAAGCTTTCTTCCAGTGATTTTCTAGCTCGTGAAGCGTCGAAGGAGCCACTCTCCATATCACGGTCAATCTTGGTAGATATCACAAAGCTCTCAGGTAAGCCTCCACGCTCCCTAAGTGCATCACCAATTCTTTCTTCAGACCTTCCAAATCCATAATTGTTCGAGGTATCAAGAAAATTTACAGGGCCATCAAAAATGGCATTGATCGTTTCTCTTGCTCGTTTCTCATCCACCTCATAGCCGTAAGTATCAGGCATATTTCCCAATCCGGAGGTTCCAAAGCAGAGCGATGACACCATCAGATTTGTTTTACCAATTCTTTTCTTTGTAAGCAGTTGTCCCATCAATATGTTCTTTCTCTAAAAATAGCTTTGCTTTGCCACTGACCCAAGCGCTGAACTTGAAAAGCCAAATTATTTATTAGGCTGAATATGCAAATCAATAATCGTCATAGAAGAAAATTAAGCCACAACTCACTAAAGGCTCTGTGCAGGTTGGGGCGGACTGTCGTAGCAACCAAGAACAGATTGATCAAAATCGACAACTGAACCAGTCATCATACCAGAATCTGCGGAGGCAAGAAACAAAACAGCACGTGCCACTTCGTCCGTCTTAAGCAATCGCCCAAAAGGTTGCCCTTCTTCTGCCTTCTTCAACCAATTTGGATCTGCATTATGGAACTCTCGTTGAATTTTGTCTTCGGCCGGAGTGTCCATCCAGCCAATATTTAATGCATTTACTCGAATCTTATTTTTCATCAGGCCAAAGGCTGAATTCTTCGTGATAACTGACAAGGCACCTTTCGAAGCACAGTACGCTGCAATGAATGGTTGGCCTCCGTGTGCAGACATACTTTGGATATTGACAATCGCGCCTTCGATCTTTTCTCGAATCATTATGTTGGCTGCTTCTTGGATTAGGAAGAAAGGAGCCCTTGTATTGATCGCAAACATTCTGTCAAACAAATCTTCCGATGTATTCAATATTGATCCACGGTCCGTAATCGCAGCACTATTCACCAGCACATCAACCCGCCCAAAAGCTTCATCTGCCTTGCAGACAACTTTTCGACAGTCCTCTACTCTGGTCAAATCTGCTTGGACATAATGAGTTGGAATCCCTTTTTTTGTCAGTGAAGCAGCAGCTTTTTCACCATTTTGTTCATTTCTTCCGCAGATCACTAAGCCTGCTGCCTGCTCCTGAGCAAAAAGCTTGGCGATGGACAATCCAAGTCCTTGAGTGGAACCGGTAATAACAGCGATTTTTCCGTTAAGACTTTGTGAGGCCATTTTGAATTTCGGGCTGGAGGGAAGACCGCACAGGATCAGTGATCCCATGCAGCAAAGGAAAGGAAAATTAATGACTAGAAACTAGACATCAACCCCCACCGGAGAGACAGCTCCAAGCAGCCTCAAATGGGCAAACATCAAGACCTGTGTAGATTGGATCCTCTACTGAGTTTCCATCAGCCAGATCTTTAAGAACATACATGGCCTTGTATCCCATCATATAAGGCTGTTGCCCGACCAAACCATGCGTAAGACCATCCTTCAAGATTTCCATCTGCATTGGTAAAGTATCAGCAACAACTACAGCTGTTTGCTTAGTGCGTATTCTCTCCTGATTTTCTCCTGCCACTCGTCTGAATGCCTTAGGAACGAAGTGGGGGAAGCCACCAGTTGGCACGTAAGCAGTTAGGTCTGGATACTTTATGAAAATATCCGCCATTTGCTGCACTGAAAGTGGGAAATCGTCATTTGTGTAAAGTGGACAACCATCTGGTTCAGTCCAGCCATTTTGACCTGTTAATCGATTGCCAGGAGGTGTTGTTCCAGACGTTCCTGCTAGTGTATCACGGATACCTTGCATGCGCTCGTTGTGGTTAGCAGCTGATGCCCCACCAGATTGAATACAAATTGTTCCACCCTGTGGCTTCAAATTACGTGTCAGCCTTGCCAAGTTGACTCCGATATCATAATTGTTGGTACCAACATAAGCAGTTCGCAACTCCTTATCTTTGGCCAACAAATCAGAGTCCCAGGTGATCACGTTGATTCCCGCTTCTTTAGCTCGCTTGAGAGCCTTCCCCATTGCTGGTGCATTAGAAGGTGCTACAGCAATTCCATCTACCTTCCGCGAAATCAAGTCTTGTACAATTTGGATCTGCTCTTGTTCAGTGTGCTCGCCAGGACCAATGTACAGACATTCAATACCTTCGATTTCACCCTCAGCTTTTTTGCAGCCATCTCGGGCCAGATCAAAAAAAGGATTATTCATCGCCTTAGGTACAAGAGCAAAAGTCAGTTTTGCATGTCCACCAGCAAAAGCCATCGTGGTTAAGCTGAACGGTAGCAACAAAGCTCCGAGTAAAAACTTTTTCATATAAATTCTCCTGTTATGAAAAAAACTAGCCGTCAGTAAATAATCGTACACACTATTGTGATTCTATAGGCAGACTCCTTAAATTAGGTTAACTAGATCGGTGGCTTCGGATTTTTTCCAAGGCTACCGCGAAGATGATGAACAGGCCAACAAAAGTCCCCTGCCAATAGGGATCCACCCCTGCCATCAACAAGCCGTTTCGAATAAGTTCTACTAAAAAAGAACCAATCAATGCCCCATAAGCCGAGCCAACTCCTCCCATCAAATCAGCACCGCCAATAACCGCAGAAGCAATAACTCTAAGCTCATAGATCATTCCTAGAGCGTTGGTAACAGAGCCCATCCAGCCAACAATCATTATGGCTGACATTCCTGCTGTCAGACTGCAGAAAAGATATGCAGACATTTTCACAGCTTTCACAGGGACTCCTGTCATAGTTGCTGCATTTTCGTTACTACCTATGGCATATAAATGTCGGCCCCAAGCGGTATAATTGAGCATGAATCCTAAAAATACTGTTAAAATCAACATTAGGACTAATGAGTTAGCAATACCAAAGTAGCTCCCCCCACCAATACTTACAAATATATCTTCATCAGGCCCAAACTCATAAAACATTTTGTTGTTGGAAACTACTAAAGCCAAACTTCGACAAATACTTAGCATTCCAAGAGTTACAACAAAAGGTGACAAACCGACATAACTGATAAGAAACCCATTTATAAGTCCGCAGGCTAGAGCAGTTAATAATCCAGCGGCAATTCCGGCTTCGACTCCATAGCCACTGGATAAGGTTAATCCGGTAGCGATCCCTGATAAACCCATAACTGAACCCACAGAAAGATCAATACCAGCAGTAATAATAACAGCTGTCATACCAATTGCAATGATGCCGATAAATGAAAAATTTAGAGCAACGTTATTAAAGTTTTGAGCAGTAAAAAAAACTTGTTCTCCACGTGAATCTGTACCAGCCCAAGATAGCACCACACATAGACCTATTGCAGCGATAGTTACCCAAAATGGTTGTGAGCGATAGAGCTGTTGCCAAACTGAATGTGTTTGTGATTCAATAGCTTTTGTTAGGCTTGTATCAGTCATTGAATTACCCTTTCTGTTAAGCGCTTTCTAGGGCACCAGTAATTAATCCTGTAACTTCATCCTGAGAAGTTTCTGATATATGCTTATCAGCAACCTTCTCTCCTCTTCGTAACACAACTACTCTATCACAGACCGTGAATATGTCTGGCATTCTATGACTGATTAGGAGAACCCCAACACCTTGTGACTGAAGACGCTTGATCAATCCTAAGACTTCGCTGACCTGCCGGACCGAAATAGCTGCTGTTGGTTCATCCATCAATACAAGTTCTGGAGAAGATAGTTGAGTGCGGGCGATCGCAACCGCTTGTCTTTGACCACCAGACATTTGCTTTACTAAGTCACGTGGGCGTGTCTCAGATTTCAGCATCGCAAAAATTTCGCCTGCCTTGGAAAACATAAACCTGTTATCTAAAATTCTTAATGGCCCCAACCATTTTTTCTTTTCTCTTCCCAAAAAAACATTGTGGGCAGCGGTGAGGTGATCACACAACGCTAAATCCTGATAAACAACCTCAATTCCATGTGTTCTTGCATCGACTGGCCTATTGAATTGTTGTGGGTCTCCCTGCAAATACAACTCGCCATTCGTGGGCTGATAGTTTCCTGACAAGATTTTGATTAGGGTTGATTTTCCCGCACCATTATCGCCCATCAGTCCCACCACCTCACCAGCAAACAATTGCATGTTGATCCCCTTTAGAGCTTCAATGGCCCCAAAGGATTTGCTGATATTTCGAAGGTCTAAAAAAACTGGTTTCTGAGCGGTTTCCTGTGATGGATTGCTCATGACTTTTACTCCAAAGGATTCTCATAATTGACAGTTACTGCTTGTCCTGTTTCAACCGAACGGTATGAAGCATTAGCTAAAATCAGTGCTCGTCGACCATCCTCAAACGACACTGAAGAAGCCTTGCCTTGCTCAAATGTATCCATGAAAACTTCGAGTTGTCGGAGATAGGCTTGACGATAGCGTTCAATGAAAAAGAATTCACAAGCATCTCGCCAATGTGAACCTTTTGCGTTGAAGCGCTCAACACTGGTTGGTTGGCGATTTTCTGAACGTAACATACCTAGGCTGCCATGCGCTTCAAGTCTCTGATCATAGCCATAGGTTGCGTGGCGAGAGTTATTGATATGGCAGAGCTTTCCAGAAGCTGTTTTCATCAGAATCATCGCAGAGTCGATTTCCCCAATTTCTTGTGCTACCTTATCGAATAAATTGCTTGTGAAGGCTGATACTTGGGTAACTTCCTCCCCCAAGGCAAAGCGGGCCAGGTCAAAATCGTGAATCGTCATGTCTCTCAACATTCCCCCAGCAGCCATATAGTAGGCTTTTGGTGGTGGTTCTGGATCTCGGCTGCTAATGATAACTTGCTCAAGGTCACCAATCTCACCATTTCGAACTCCCTCAACCAACTGTCCATGTCCAGGGTCAAATCTCCGATTAAAACCAATTTGAATGAGTGTTTTTGCTCCACTGATTTTTTTGCTGCACTCTTCCACCTTCGCAATATCTAGATCGATTGGCTTCTCACATAGGACCGCTTTCCCCGACTCAACAGAACGAACGATGAAATCTGCGTGAGTTGGAGTAGAGGATGCCACAAAAACTGCATCAACTGCAGCATCGTCAAAAATTTCATCTGGATCTCGAGCGACCTTGGTACCAGTTTTCGATCCCAATGCTTCACTGGACGGAGCATGAACATCATAAATCCAGTTCAAGCTGCACCTATCATGAGCTACAATGTTGGCAGCATGCATTTGGCCGATACGACCGGCGCCAATCAGAGCAAAGCGAATCATTTTTCTCCTGTTTCTACGATTTAATTAGAATCCCCTTTTCAGGGATTCGATGCCTAAAAGTTATTGTATTTCTTCAATCAAAACCCGGCGACCCTCCTGATGACTTAACAATGCTGCATCAAGGATACGCTGCACATCGGTCCCCGCAGCAAAATCAGGACGAACTGCTTTTCTGGTTCCGACCCCTTCGATAAAGTCTCCTATCATGTGGCCTTCTTGCCGAAATACATCTCGGTAAGTGTTGTGGACGGTGTCCCTACGCGCCTTGCCCCAAATCTCATTAGGAATAGGAAGTTCATATGCTAATCCTTCACCTTCCTTTGCTCCGCGGATGGATTGAATCTTATCCCAATCTGTAACGGAATAAAGAGTCCCTTCGGAACCATGGAATTCCATGTGATGCGTTTGGCCAAAGGGAGAATCCTCATAACACACAGTCGTCGCATGAATCATCCCTTGGGCACCATTCGCAAATTCCAATATCACCATCGCAGTGTCATCTGTCGGAACAAATGGCTTCCCATCTGGCATCGTTGCTGATCGATCAATAGGAGAGCCCAAACGGCAACTCACCGCGCTAACCGGACCAATCATCCATTGGGCAAGATAGATGAAATGGGAACCAATATCTCCCAATGCCCCAGATCCTGCTTCTGCAGCGTTGAGACGCCAAGTGTACTCAGCTTTTCTACGGTAGCCTGTGTAGTAGCGCAGGTTACAGTGATAGGGCTTTCCAATGAAGCCATCGTCAATCAGATGCTTCAGATATCGAGCGGTCGGCATGAACGAATACGTAAAGGGCACAAGGTTGACAAGCTTGGTCTTCTCCGCGAGCTTTTTCATCTTCAGAGCTTCCGCATAGTTGAGTCCGAGTGGTTTTTCGCACAAAACGGGAATCCCTTTTTCCAGAGCTGCTAAGGTGAATGGAGCGTGAGTGTCATTGCCAGTTGAAATGACCACTGCATCCAACTCTGACTCGTTCAACATTGTTTGGTAATCTGTGTAGTAATTTGGGATACCCCAACGCTGAGCAAAATCTTTTGCTCTCAGGGGGTTTCTTCCACAGGCAGCAACTACTTCTGCACCAACATTTCCTTTAAGAGCGGGCAAATACATCGCATCGGCCCACCAACTCGTTCCAGCGATACCAACTCGGATTGAAGTCATTAATTTTTCATCGATAATCGTTGATTGACTCCTTTTGCGATCTGCAAAGAGAAGAATCTTATTTTAAAAAATATCTGGTTCTGCTGTTTCTCCTGGAGCACCTTGTAAGAATTTGAAATCACATCCTTCATCTGCCTGGGTCACTTGCTCAATATATAAAGCTGCATAACCCCTGCGATGCTTGGCTGCAGGAGCTTGCCATTCCTGGCGACGTCTTTCCAAATCATTGGGATCAACCAACAGTTCCAATCGCCTTTCAAAAACATCCAATTCGATGATGTCTCCGTCTCTCACAAGCCCTAAGGGACCTCCAAGGGCTGCTTCTGGAGCTACATGTAAGATGCAGGCACCATAACTAGTTCCACTCATCCGTGCGTCTGAAATTCGTAAGATGTCTCTGATTCCCTGTTTTAAAAGTTTTTTTGGCACAGGCAACTGACCCCATTCAGGCATTCCTGGAGCACCTACAGGCCCAGCGTTTTGAAGAACAAGTATGGAATGCTCGGTCACCGGAAGATCATCACTGTCCACCCGAGCTTTTAGGTCCCGAATATCTTTGAAGACCAAAGCTGGGCCTCGATGCTTTAGCAATCTCTCTTCAG
>PBZZ01000065.1 GCA_002730365.1 Deltaproteobacteria bacterium | reverse complement strand
CCCCCTAACCGAACTTTCGGTGCAATACGATGCTCACTCCATTCAACAATATTGACAAGGTTGCCGAAGGAATCGAAGGTTTCTTCTCCACGCAGAGACAAACTCTCCAGATGGCCTTCGAAAATCTCGAAAGGTCAAGAATTTCTCGATATGAGAGTCTTAGCTGGACGCAAATTCCCCTCCAAAATGCAATTGAAACCATTGGGCGACAAATTCTGACAAACCAACTGGCGGTCAGAAAGTCTATCAATCAAGCGTTTCAGTTGAAATTACCAAAGACCACAAAAAAATGGGATACGCTGCAGCAAAACTGCAGCAACTGTTGTGAGAATATTCTTAAGCAAATTGATCATTCTGCGGTGATTACGAAAAGAGTTGCGGAGCAAAGCCAAAAGACAGAAAGCACATTACAGCAGTTGGCCCAACACTTTTTGAATGAACATCTTGATAGCATTCAGAAAAACACGCTGAAAGTCTGGGCACGTCCTTCGGTTGTAATAACTGTGGAGGAAGATAGGGAAGAAGAAGTTTTGACAGAAGTCAAAGCTCCGCTAACAGAAACGGCTATCCCAAAAAATGTGGATTCCCAGAAGGAGGCAGATCCCATCTTAACAAACAAGGAATCCAAGCCACAAAGCAAGAAACCAACTGAACAAGCCAGTGAGTCCGTAGTGATTCAATCGACTTTGAAAGAGGAGTCACTGGCGACCAAAGTCGTGAGTAACCCAAAAAGTGCACAAAGAACTGGCTCAAGCCGGAGTTCAAGGCGCTCCAAATAGGCAAATCATCTTGCCTGATTCACCTAAACTTAATGCTATTAAAGAATGGAAAGGAATATGAGCATTTCTCGATCGAAAAACGCAATCACACAGGAAGAAATCGATGCTGCCTTAGCAAATTTCCTGGCAAAAGGAGGATCTATTACTCACCTTCAGGATCCCCGATCAACGGCATTGTTGAACAACGAATTTGATGATCCGTTCATGTCTGATGACGATAGTTCAATCAATCCAGATCATCTGAGAATTGCACATTCAGAGTTTTGAATGATCTTAGACGCTGTAGCCAACTACGGCGTCTGCCTTCCTCCCTCTGCGCGTGATTAGATTTCCTCCACTCTGCCTCCTGACTTCCAACCTCGCTGATCAACCATTCCTCAACCTCTAATTTCTGGTGTAATGCTGGTTCACAATTCCACTGAGTTTGGATGTCTTTGCTACTGCTGGAGCAGCGTGCGTGAAACTTCCAGCCAAGATATTTGAGGTTTGCTATCTCGTTCCGGTAGAGGCATCGAAGGAGGTACAATTCATCTGTTTGGAAGTTGAACACAGGTATTTCCAAAACAAATTCTGACACATTAGGAATACAAAGCCAGCTTGGCCAAGACCAGCCCCAATCGCCATGAAATCCCAACCTACTGGATTGGATTTCTGCGTGCTTTTGCGAATACAGTAATTTTCCTGTTGTGACGTGCTGTCTACCAAGAATCAGGATTTCTTTACAATCCGGGACATAATCTCCCTGCAACAGCCGAATAATACTGAGGTTGTCTCGATAATCTTTTGGGCCTCTGGTCCACGGCCAGTTCACTGAGACACCTTTCTCAAGATCTTCAAGAAGAGCTTCCGCTACATTTTGTCGCGTAGGAGCTGCGATCAAAGCCTGATAGGTTTGCACCTGCCTCAGAATGACCAAAAATAGTGAAAAATCATTAACGTGATGGGGAAATAAAATTCTTGGTGGGAATTGATTCAGCCAGTATCGCACAAATTCTGGGAGAACTTTTTTCATGGAATGATTTTCAAAAAATCACACTCAGCGGGGAGAGTCCTGGCAGTCCTCAAGAATTGGAATAATCTTTCTGGCCAGGAGATAGAGTCTAACTGCCCTATCTGATCCTGGTCAATCAAGGCACGATAGACTCCTTCGTTACCTTGAAGACGGTAATTCAGCATCCAAACATCTTTATTTGAGAGTTCTACCAATCGATTACTGATCAGTACCCATTTTTTTTGATCTATCAAAATATTTAGTTGAGGTTGATATAATGAGACTATTGCAGGTGATTCCGATAGGGCCACCATCAATGTAAGTGGCTACTTTTCAATGCTTCGCCGGTATTTGGAAAGAGCCATGGTGCATATTGCCAACTTGGCAGCAAAGCTCTTCTTGGTTCTGGAAGTGCTACTTTGGTCAACTCGTTGGTACAATTTGACCAGGGTGTTTTGGATGGTTCCTTTAGCCAATGAATGGGCAATTCAGTTGTCATAAATTTGTCTGCCTACTTTTGCCAAGGAAGTCAGTCTTCGGCAATATCTTGAGGCGCCTCAAGATATTGATAGTGGCTCTGTGTAATACGCCAACGCTTCTTTCTTAATTCCAGAGACCAATGCACCTCAATCCAGCCATTTCTAAAAGCACCTGGAGCCACCAAGGGTGCTCGATAGCGATTGAGATGAGATGTCCGCCGTCTTGGGAATGTTTGGTGAGCATGCCCCGACACAACCAGATCAATTCCAGGTACATGATCGACCACTCAGCTCGCAGCGTTGGCGTTGGGGAGGCCAGCATGGAGGTTTTCTTGCGCACCGAACTTTTTATTTGAGCCGCTGTGTAACAACGCAATANTGAAATCAANCTGCTGTTCTTCAAGCAAAATTTGTGTGATTTCTTTGNNGCTTTGAAGGATGCCCAGAAATGCTAAATCATTTCCTAATTTTTCATGCCANATTGGAGNAGNAGGAGTTGTTAAACCATACACCTCAATTNGCAAACCCCCTTTTTCAATGATTTCAAAACTTGNAAATTTGGGCNAGNTGTTTCTTGTTGACTCTACGTTTCCGGCGAGCATTGGGAAATNGGCAGTTTTCTGAGCNACCCTTAACNTGTTAGCACTCAANGCCAAATCAGCATTTCCTAAGACTACGGTGTCCCACTGAAGTGCGTTCGAGATTTCNATTTGTGGAGATCTGGGAGGAGAGTGCTCATGCGTTAGAAAGTGACTAAAATCTGATCCTCCTAACAAGTCTCCTGCATCAAGCCGTAAAGTTGGGACTTCTCCGGGCTTGGGAGACAGAGCCTCTGCAAGGTAAAGCCAACCTTGATTACGACTAGCATACTCTGAGGCAAGAATACCTTTTGTATCTCCCGTGATCAGAATACGCAGTTGCCCCTTGGATGAGTAACCAATAGTAGGGAAAGACAGAAGGAGAAGCAGGAAGATTAAGAGGCGAGACGACATGACAACTGAGTATCGCTCAGGTGTTGATTAAATTGGAAACGAAAATCGCTACGTGCTTTTTCAGAGGAGTCTGGACTGTCAAACAGCGTAGCAAAGTGTTGGTTTGCTAGAATCGACCATTGTTTAGATTCTGTAGGGTCACATCCTGCAAGTTGTGCAAGGGATATCCAGTGCAAATCTTGACTGCGGTTTGAGGCTTCCTCGGTCAATTGATCCCAATTAGCCTGTAGAAACTGCTCTTCTTCATAACGTTGGCCCAATGTCCAATCTTCGCATCCCATAGTTCCCGAGGAACTGGCAAAAGCAAAGGTAGAGGAAGAGGAAATGTCTACGGAGAACGCATCAAGCTTTCCATCAGCAAATCCCATGGGTCCACCCTCGTGACAAGACCAGGCGGAGCCACTACTTAGAAGCCAAGTAGCAACAAAAAAACTAGCCCACCTTGCATTCATGGCGCAAACTCAGATGTGATTGAATCCATTGGCTCAGTAAAGGCACCAACGCTTCTACTTGACCAGTATTGTGTAAATGAAAATCAATCCTCTCCTGATGCAACCGCAGGAAATTGCCAAACTGCTGCTGACCAACCTCAGAACAATAATACAAAGCTCCCAGCGCCTCAGAATGCGGCCCATGGCCTGTTGCAATTTCTTCTTCGAGTATCGATTGGTTGGCGACTAAAAACTGCCAACGGGCGAAGCGTTCCTGCAGTGCAATGTCCCAATTCGGGCAATTCGATGTTCCAGAAGTGGTCGCAGAGGAGTAAATTGGAGAAAAGGTTAGGTCCACAGAGGAAAGCAAAGGATCTTCACTTGTAGCACCCATCATGGTGCCCTCACAGCCAGCAAAACTTTCTGCTACTCCAAGAAAAAAAAGCGATGTGAGGAGCAATGAAGAGCGCATGGCTGACGCAAGATCGGGTGAAATGGAGAAAGCGCCCAGCATCACTGGGTGCTGGGTGCACTACGAAGCCTTCAGTTTGTCTGATTTACGGATGATTTGAGTACGCATGGAGTCCACTCCACGTGCCAGAGCCTTGTAAAGATTTTTATCATCGGAATTGCTGGCGAGCATCTTTTGTTGGTAGCTGCAGTTGATACCTACATGATAGCTCTCGTCTTTCTGACGAGTCAGATGTACATGAAAGGGGTACTTATTGTCGGTAATCTTTAACAGGTCATCAAAGAGTTCATGAACATGCTCTTTGACTGCATCAGAATTTTTCATGTTTTTGAAACTAACATGGATAGACATACTACCTCCTCAGGATCTGGCGTTGATACAATCCGTGTGTCCAACACGGAGTTCCCAAACAGGCTCAACTCATCCTTACATCGATAGGCAGTCTCCTCTCAGCTTTCGCTTTCCTCGTCTGCAGGAGCAACCATTTCAGGTACTTCTGAGCCTGAGGGAAGAAGAAAGAAGTATCCTGGTAAGAATACCAACAAAAATGCACCAATACCGATTGCAGCCAAAATGGCGATTCGCATGAGTATCAACCGTTTGAGAGTTGAAAAATACAGCTTCGCTGCAGCAACCTGCGTTGCTTCTTCAATAGATATCAGACCTTCGAGGAGTGGGTCAAGCCGGACTGGAAAGATAGAAAAAACATTGCATTTGACCTTGCTAAGGCAGTGCAGTGACCCAGTTCAATTGTTCTATCCCACCTTTCTGGAGGCTTCTCAATGCCATTGAGGGCAAACCGAAATCAATCTGCCATTGCGCTTGCCAATTAGAAAATATTGGGCCAGTCAATTCGAGTTGATGAGAACCGATTTGCCGGAATTCATCGTCGTGTTCTGCAAGCAACATTGAAACCATCCAGTTGTCAAATTGGCTTGCGATGTGTTCGGCTTCTCTTTGCTGCTCAATCCCGCTTGCAATGGCTTCAGCAATTCGGTTTGTGTTTCAAAGCACTAGTAGCAGCAAAGGAATTGAAAGTGCTACTTCCAGCAAGGTAAAGCCTGACCGCTTTCTCATCTTCAAAGAGCGAGAAGACTGAGTGTGATCTCCTGACAATATTTTGCCAACATCGTTGCGTCCTCTTCTACAATTGGGTGATCAGGCTCGATGAGGAAGAGCAGTTGTCCCCTTGAAACCAGAGTGCCTCCGAAAGAATCTACACAAACCTGCCGTACCGTTCCCGGAAATTCTGCCCTAATTGGATTGAACATCTTCATCACCTCTAACAGTCCAAGCACGTCGTTTTGCTCCACATGTTGCCCAGCCTCTACGTAGGGTAGACTGCTGGGTGTTTCACAAGCATAGAAGGTTCCTCCTGTCCAACTTCGTACCTCATTGCTATGAGAAGGCGGCGGAGGTGCGAGTGCCTGTGAGTATTGCTTGATCTTTTCGGTATTCTGAAACTCCTGTGGAATGACTGGAACCAGTTCTTCATTGCAGCCCCAATCAAAATATCCGCTGCTGATTCCCAGTGAGATGGGAATACTCAGCAAAGGAACCAAGCCGACTTGAAAACCAGCATGCGCTGCTCGTACGTCTGACCAGAGTTCGTCGTCAAATCCGACAGGAGCTTCTTTTTCAAGGATTTTCTGCAATGCGTCCCATTCGGGATAACCCAAGCGATTTCCTAAATCTGTATAAAACTGGATTCCTTCTTCGAGTAACAGATGATCATCCTCCCAGATAATTTCACTGGGAGGTAGCCCACTTCTTTTCTCCCAATGTAGGTAACGATAAAGCTCGCGCAGGACATGAATCGGGTTCTGACACCACTGAATCTGCTGATCCTGAATTTCCCATCGAGGCTTTTGACGTTTAGCAAGCCATCCGGCGAGAAGATGTGGCATACTCAGCAAGCGCCTCAATGGTCTTAGCAGCAGCGTTTTTTTTCTTTCTAATGCTCTCAGAGCCTCTGGGCCAAGCTCCTTGATCGATCTACTCAAATGCTGCCAAGCGAACTCTAAGTCGACATCTTTTGCACTCAGACTCAGCTTGCCACAGAGCGCAAGGTAGGACTCCACAAAACGCGTGTTTGGCTTCACCATTGAATCCACACCTAACATCCAATATAGAAGCCCATAATGAAACGACAGATTGAGTTGTAGATCTGTTCCCCGTACTTCCATTTCTCTGAGAACACGAGCCATTTGTTCAAGATTTTCTAGACGCGTCCTACCCCATGTGACAGACAGAGCTACATTAGAATCGTAGGCACCAGCAAGATGGTAAGGTTGGAATAAACCTGTATCGGGATTCCGTAATCCAATCCCTTGGTCGTCTCGTAGCTCCCCTTCAATTGGTATCGACCAAGAGCGTAAAACTCCCCCAGCATGAGGCTGTAACCCTTGATTCGTAGCGTTGATTCGCACCTCCATCCCAGAAAGATTCCGGAGTTGACGTTGTGGTTTAGGGAGCATTTGCCCGTAGCAGGCAACCAGGAACATTGCAGCAACCAGTGAATCTACAAGGAAGTTGTCGTCAGGTTTATTGGGATTAGTAAATTCCAGCCTGTAACCCATCTCTGTGACCCGATGTTCGACCTGAATTCGGGTGTTTACCTCCATGAAGTAGTGTTGGTCTTCTTCAACAATGCACTCAAAGGTAGATACGTTATCTAGCCCTAGAGCCGATCCGAAGTCCTGAGCTTGCTTACACATCTCACGGAGTACAATTAGGTCTTGCTTGAGTACTTCTGCTTGAAGATTTTTGCCAGCCTCAAAATATTCAGCAGTAGTTTGCTCAAGCAACTCTTCGGTAAGTGAAAGTTCAACTAATTTTTGTTCGTGCATCTGTAGAGAACAGTCACGACCGCCTAACTCTATGCACCACTGGCCATTACCAAGTAACTGGACTTCGTTGTGGCGAGTATCTTCAATGTTCATCTCGATCAGGAAGGTCTTGTTGTCACCCGGACTAATCACTCGGGATTCAATCAGAACAGCCTTTACGGCGGCTTCAATCTCTGCTTCACTTTGAATAACCCGTTGACCCTTTCCACCGCCCCCGCCAATATGCTTAAAGCGTAGCCGCCTGCCTGGGTTTTTTGCCCAGATCTCATTGCAACAGATGAGAGTTTCTGCCTGCAGTTCTTCTATGCTGAACAGATCAATCTGGCGCTTGTAGGAAGCCTGAAGAACTTGCTCAGCTTGATCCATTATTTCTGAATTGAGATGCCAATCTGTTGGTACAGGCAGTTGATGTTGATCAATCAGGCGTTTAAGAAATTGAGAAGGGTCCTTGCCTGCAGCTTTTTTTAGAAGAGTACGCGCAGTAATTAGATCTTCACCTGGAGTTACCGATACGTTTAGCTTACGAGCCAATTGCTTGGCTTCATCTTTGGAACCTGCCTGCTGAATCACCTTTGCACTGGGGCCAACAAAGCAAATATTTGCTTCTTCGATTTGCCTTACGAAGTCGCCGTCCTCAGCCATGAAACCATAGCCTGCAAAGAGGTGGGTGTAGTTATGGTGTTTGCAGAGACGAAGAATTTTATCAATGCATTGTTGTCGCTCCTCTCGTGACGAACCAACATAATCAGGGATATGGTGGACCTGCTCATGACGATTGGTGAGGAAACGCAGCTCAGGAGCAAGAGTCTGGGGATACGTGATACTGTCTTTTTCAGAAAGGAGAATGCCGTATCGTGCATCCAGTTCCTCCAAGACTTGCATGACTTCAAGGCGAATGGGGCCGCGGCAGATGATGAGGCACTTTACGCCCTTAAAACAAAATTGCTGTTGCCACGGGCTTGCAGGATTGAACGAAAGTGCTTTCATGGGAATTCAGAAACCAGAAGGAATTGAACAAAAAGTTTTTAAAAATGATTCAATTTAGAAAAATTCTGGGGCAGAATAGAGAGATTTGTGCTAGGAAACAAGGTATTTGCCTTTAGGTTCTACACCCCAACATCAAGACATTGGAATCAAAAATCAATATGATCTCACGTAAAGAAGACTGTGTACGAAACTGCTGATATCCGCAAAGGATTGCGAATAGAGTTGGATAGCGAACCCTACGCCATCATCGAATTTCAGTTTGTGAAGCCGGGTAAAGGAAATGCATTTACGAGGACTCGAATTCGAAATCTAATCAATGGCTCGGTATTGGATCGAACCTTTAAGACGGGGGAAAAACTAAAGCCTGCCGATACTCAGGATCGGACCATGCAGTTTCTCTATCGAGATGAAGGTGATGAGGAATTCCACTTTATGGACAACAGTAGTTACGAGCAAGTCGCTCTGGATGCGGATCTCGTCGGAGATGCTACAAACTACTTGGTTGACAACATGGAAGTGAACGTAGCTTTCTTTCGTGAACGACCGATCGGCATCACTCTTCCTAATTTTGTAGTTCTAGAAGTTGTTGAAGCTCCTCCCGGAGAAAAAGGCAATACGGTTACGGGCGCATCCAAGCCTGTTGTGGTTTCCACAGGTTATACCGTTAATGCACCAATGTTTGTTTCTGAGGGAGAGTTGTTGAAAATTGATACTCGAACAGGCGAATACGTAGAGCGCGTTAAAGCTTAAGGCCACTATGAAAAGCATGCTGAAGTTCAGGGACATTATCCTGGGCAAAAAAGATGGTTCCCCAGACGCTTCGCAGAAAAAAGGCGATACTAAGCCGGGCGAGGACTCACTTTCCCCGGTTGCAGCAGGACAAGTCAAACTTCTGATGGAACTCTATCAGGAAGTCCCCTGTAACCCAAAAACGGGTGACCTCGAAAAACGCATGAAGACTATTGTTAAAGGCCTTCAGGGCAGTAGTCTGTTGGAAAGCATCCGTGAGACGTTTTCTGACGAGAAGATAGAGGAGTGGAAGGAGCAATCCCAGAATGAGTTTGACCAAATGGGTAAGCTCAACCGAGCTCGGATGCAGAGCCTGATCGAAGTGGCCGATGAAGGTATGCGTCAGGTAGTGTACGAAAGTATTTTTGTTTTTGATATCAATCCGTCAGAGCAACCTAATCTCGACATTACTTACAAGAAGGGAGTTGATCCAGAGACTGGGAAGCCAATGATGCATCGCGATCGCTATCATGTGTTTTGCGAGAATGCGATGCATGGGATTGATGGAGTCGATCGGTGGTTGCCAGAGTTTTCGAAGCGTGAGGGGGAAGGCAACTGGATGGCTCATTTGCAAGAGCAGTTTGGAGAACTGGTCAACGATTTTGGGAAAAGTGAGAAGCCGATTGTACAAACACTCAGTACGATTGGTAGCCTTGGTGGGATTGGTCACAAGCCGGATTCTGACGTGGATGCACAGGTGATTTTTGGGACTGAACCTCGCTACGAACACAATTGGACCGATGCTGATTTCTTCATCGCCTTGGCCTTCAAGATCATCAGTGCTGCTTATGATCGCTACCTCCTTCAATTTCCCGAGGAAAAGCGAGAACAGTTAAAGCAAAAAGTCAAAGATCAGATGATCGAAGAGCACGGTGAAGCTCTCAGTTCAGAACAACAAAAAATCATCGACATCATTTTTCCAAGTACCTACACACTATTAATGCGCAAAACCTGTCGGGCTTTGATCAGTAAGATGGAGCCAGGCAAGCAGATGCAGTTCTTTTGGTCCCAAATACCGCTTGTTTTGCGCAAGCTGCCAGAAGGGGACATGTTCCGGAACGCATTGATTCTCTTCTTTCCGTTCCTCAAAAATATTCCAGCTCGAAAACTTCAGGGGAGCTGCTTCCCGAATTCTGTTACCTCCATGGATGCCAATGCCGCCCTAGGGAGGTTGATCATTTTCTATCGCGACCGTGTATTGGGCCAACGAGTTGTGATGAAGTTACTGGAAGAGCCTGCAAAAGCAGCTAGTGTGGAGCCTGCCAAATTTCCCCCTGCTCAACAGCGTCAGGTGCTGATGGAGCACTTGAAGAAGAATCCTTCCCGCGGAAAGGTAGTTCAACAATTCTTGGAACATGTCTCTGAGAGCTATCGCTGGGAAGTTGCTAGGGAAGCCGATGAGTGGCATACAGATGTTGGACAGCAGGTAGGACTGGATCAGCAGATGTTGGAAGTGATTCAATCCATTCCGCTTCAAGATCAGGCTCGAAAAGGGTTTTTGGATAGGATGGTAGATTTAGTCAACGTGCGGGTGGAACAGGAAGCAATTCGCAATGAGGCACAGTACGAACCAGGCACTTCCCGCAAGATCTACTTCGCTGAAGAATACGAACTAGCAAAATATCCCGCTCAGGAAGCACACTACTTTGTAAATATTCTTCGCAAACAGCGGGCAGGCCAACATACGCCGTTCTTGGTATCGCCAGAAGGTAGTATGGCCTATTCAAACATGCTCAATGACTTACTGCTGAATCCTGCAACGTTGTTGTGCGGCTTGTCTCCGATGCCTTTTTCATTACCTGAAGAAGTCAAAATTCTTTCGAATATTGGAGTTTTCCCTGATTGGGAAGTGACTCAATATCGTGAGCAGGAAGGAGACGAAGAGCCAGATCCGAGAGCCGCTGCTGAAAATCAGGAAACATTCAAACTAAGGAATCTGCCAAACTGGGGAGACTATGCGCCCTCCCGAGAAGTTTTCCTAACCTACGTCATCCCAATTTTTTTAAGGGAAAGTGAGAAGATCAGCCATCGGAATCTCCCAAAGGCTCTCTTGAACACTTGGTGGATTGAAATGCTCACCTGTGATGAGGATACTCCGGAGCTGACCAGCCTGACCAAACTCTTGATCTTTCCGAACGATAGAGCCTTCATCAAGAGAGAGATGACAGGCCCTTACGTCGATATCATCAAGAGTATGGAAGAGGAATTTCCACAGCTTGTCCGAGATCCTTGGTGGATCAAGTTTACCGAGATGCTGATGCGTTTCGAAGACCCCGAAGTGCAAAAAGAGATGCTTTTCTGCTTTGCCCAGCATATTCGTGCTTCGGATGTCATTGACTTGGACACAACCACTGGAGAGCCTATTTATCTTGATAAGAATTCATCCTGGCGTTTTAAGGCAGTACATCGTTTCTACACGAAATTCTATGCTGAAGAGGGACCTCGGATTGATTTGATGAAGTTCTCCCAAGGCCGAGATGATGTAGCTCAAGAGAAGGAAACTGTTCTAAAGAAACTTTTCCTCAATAGTATGAAGAACACGGAGCGTAGGCTGATTCAGATTGGTAATCAAAATACCATCAACCGAATGAGCCAATACATCTCACAGGTAACCAAGAACAATGAGGAAAAAGAGCGTGTTGAGAAGATCCTAACGAAGCCTCTAGACAAATTAATGGATCGGATGTTGATCGTCGACATGTCCGTCGTGGACAAAGCGCAAACGGATGCTGAACTGAATGTCATTGAGAAACGTCAAATTGCTCAAATTCAGGATGATCGTCGGAAAGTTGGCGAGCTATCAGCCTCCATCACCAAACACTATGGCGAGAAGCTGCAGGCTGAACTCAACAAAGAGGTCGTTGAAAAAATTATCTTCCAGTCCAGGGTCCCACTCGCTGGAGACCCCTTGGAAAATGTCATCTTCAAGTACCACTTTGAAAAGAATTTCAATCGTCGTCCCTTTCAGGTGCCCCTTCCAATCTCCAAATCGCTCTGTATTCCCAGAAACGTGATTCTTTTAGAGTTCGAGCCCAAGAAAGAGAAGTGGAAATTCAAAGCGATGATCTCTAAAAAAGCCGGTGGTAGTGGCGGCAATCAACTTGAAATGTTTCAATCCAACCTAGTAGAGGGTGTGACTCGCAGCGTTTTCAGTAAGTACATCGGCTTCGATGCTCGGGCAATGACCTCCTTTCAGAAAAACGCAGTTTCTTCAAGAAGCGTTGTGGCTTCCAATCCTGTAACGGCAGATGATCTTCAAAATCTTGCTGGCGATATCAAGGGTTTTTGTAAACCAATTCGGGTGAGCTCAAATGAGCTTTTAGAAAATATCTACTATCTCTACGATGTGATGATTGTCTGCAACGTGGATCGTCCGCTAGGATGCGCAGCCATAGTCAGAACGAATTTTGATGAACAGTTTGTTTTCACATTTGATTTGAACAAAACACCCACCATCGACAAGGATCCAGGACTTGCCAGCACAAAGAACCAACCAATGCACACCTTCTATCAAAGGTTTAATAGCCTGCCTTCAAGAAAGCTCTATTGGGAAGCATTCAACAAACTGAATCTTCCGATGTCAGAAGAGCAGCCTCCAAAACTGAAGATTTGGGTCAATCCTGGTAGCTTCAACTTAAACGTTACTCCCAAGTATCAACGAATTTACCTAAACGGTATCGCTGAGACCCTTTGGAAGCCAGAACATGTCTGGAAAGAACCTGCTGATGATGCAAAGTTTGCGTTGATCAAGGACTTCGATGAACTTGGGAAGCAAGCCATTACTGAATATCAGCAAAATCATGAGTAATTTTTTATCAAGCTTCGTCGTTCTTGGTTATCTACTTCGTGATTGAGTGAATTTTCGAATTTGCTGGTGTTGAGTCAGCATGCTCCAAGAATTTCCTTCCACCTTCATTGCTCGCTGTCTAGGATTTGATGAATCTAGGGAAGAGTTCCACTTCCTATGGCAGGAGCAACAGTTCTCTCTAAAAGCCGATCAGAATTTAAAGATTACCGAAGGTGCCCTGGTTCGATTTCAATACAGTCTGGGTAATGTCATTCTGGAAAAGGTTATCTATACGGCTCCAGAAGGTCTGAAAGCCAATGGTGATGCACTCCGCTGGCGCAAACTCAATCAATCTCCCTCACGCTTTCATTGTCTGAAAGCAAGACACCATATCCTACGTAGTACTAGAGATTGGTTTGATCAGCAGGGTTTTCTTGAAGTTCAAACTCCAGCAAGAGTTAAAGCACCAAATCCGGAAGCGCATTTTGATCTAATTCAATGTGATCAGGGATACCTGATAACCTCACCAGAATTTCAAATGAAACGTATGTTGGTTGGCGGATTTGAAAAGATTTACCAAATCAATGCCTGCTACAGAGGAAAGGAAGTAGGTTACTGGCACAACCCTGAGTTTACGATGCTCGAATGGTATCGTGTTGGAGAGAATTGGCAGCGATTGTGTCAAGATCTTCAAGAACTAACTAGATACCTTCCAAGATCATGGATTGATTCAAAGCAACATAAAATGTTGGAAAGTGATTGGAAACTCACAACCGTCAATGATCTTCTTCAGGAATTTTGGCATTTTGAGATACGGCCTAACGATCAAGCGGGGGATCTTCTCGAAAAGCTCTACAAAAACGGTCATAAGAATTGGATCAATCAGCAAAGAATCAATGAAGAGTCATTTCTGGTAATTTTCGGAAGAATTTGGGATGAGCTTGAGAAAACCCTTGGGTGGGAAAGGCCTTGCTTGGTGACGGATTGGCCACCTCAACTGGCAAGCCTTGCGCAACACAATCCAAATGGCTTTGCCGAAAGAGTGGAGTGCTATGTCCAGGGGATGGAAATCGCCAATGGCTTCGGTGAACTGACAGACCCAAATGAGCAGCGGAAACGCTTTGAAATAGAATTAATCCACCGGAACCAAGTCGGGAAATTAGATGTGGCATTAGATCATCAATTTCTTGATTCTTTGGAGGAAGGGATGCCCCCAAGTTGTGGGATGGCACTTGGTATCGAGCGCCTTTTGATTTGGCTGCTAGATGTTCCATCCATTGCGAATGTGATGGCTTTTGGAGAATCTGAAATTTTCTGATTTTTGTTGTTGACTTAGCGGGAGCACTTTTATATTCTCATAAGCTTTCGCGAGTTATCGTGAGTTCTTTGAGAGTCGATGTGAGGCGAGGCGAACTTCAGGGTGTTTTAAGACTCGGGGTTTGCTTTTAATAG
>PBZZ01000064.1 GCA_002730365.1 Deltaproteobacteria bacterium | reverse complement strand
GCCATCATCTGTTTGGAGTAGCAACACCTGATCTGTCTCAAAGGTTGCGCCTTTCTCACTCTGCATGCGGTCCAGCCGTACTACCTCACCAGGCGTGACACGATGCTGACGGCCTCCAGCCTGAATGATTGCGTACATCAGACACTCCTAAAGATTAGAAATTGAAAGTTTGAAAACGTAGCAATTTAGAAAAAAGCTAGTCGGAATACAAGCTTTTTCTGGGGTTAGTTTTCGGCAATTCTTACGAAAACATCTCGCCCATCCCGCTGGTAGCTGATGATCTGAGCGGAAGCCTTGCTGAATAGTTCTCCAGCCTCGAAGAACACAACCTGGAATGGCAGTTCTTCGCCCTCTCGCAGGTTACGGTTGATCTCATTGCGTCCGTAGCGTTCCTTGTACTGCTCCCGAATGCGGCTCACGCTCCACTCGCTTAGTTCCTGATGAGACAGCACTACGCCTGCATACACCACTTGGCTTTCCAGAATTTTCTGGTCGTCATCAAAGGCCAGACCCTTGAGCCGGATCGAACTGATATTGGAGGAATCTGAAAAATTCGAACGTACTGTTCCTGTCATCACATGAATCGCTTGACGGCTGAAATTGTTACGAAATTTTTCTACTCGAAGATTGCCAACAAATTCAAACTGGTGCAGTTGCACACCAACCAAACGACTGAGCAAGGGAGAATCGACCATGTGCAGGTAGCCACCTGTCCAGAGGATCAACAAAAGACCCAAGCTTGCCAGGGTGCTTACCAAAGTTAGTCGCCCCCAAGGGATGCCTGCTTCCGCTGTAGATTTCTCGAAAACCTGGCTGACTGTAGGAGCCTCTTCTTTTATCTTCGCTTGCTCTGGTGCTGGATCAGGAGCTGGCAATTGCTTCAGTGGTGGCTTCGACTGTATCTCCGGTTTCGGTGGTACTGGTTTTTTCGGTTTCGACGCCGGTTGTACCTCCGGCTTTGGAGCAGGTTTGGCTGCTGGTTTTGTTTCAGGGCTCGCCTCCACTTTTGGAACGGTTGTGGTTGCTGGCTTGGCGGGTACCTTCGACGCTGCTGTTATTTCAGGTTGAGTCGTAGGTTTTGTCCTTGGAGGCGGCTTCGGTGCTGGAATTTCTGGAACTGCCCCATCGTCCTCAAACAAGGGTGTGCTGCTTTGCTCCTTTGGCTCTGATTTCTCAGGAAATGATTCGTGAATTGCCCTTTCAAAGAGGCTTTGAGCTTCTTCCGTTTCTTCCGTAGGAGGTGAATCATGTAAAAGTGAATCGGTGTCCTCTTCTGTAGGAGGTGCCTGCTCCAGCAACGAGGGACTTTCCAGAACGGTAGGCTTGGGAGGTGGAACAAACTCTGTCCCTTGTGTTTTACGACCTGGTGGCAGTGGCACTCCCAGCAGACCACGCAATTCTTGGAGATCTGCTGGATTAGTAGGCTCTGAATCAGGAATTCCAGCCAGCTCATCAGGAATCTGCAGCTTTTCCTGAGCAGGCGAGGGCGGTGGTGGCGGCAGAACAGGTTCCACAGGCGGTGGCGCCGGGCGAGTCTCACTCTTAGTCAGAGTGGTTGAGCGTCTATAAGCAGCTTCCCCCTCTGGACTGGGTCTCAACTCTGGTGTATTGGCTTTGGTCCCACGCTCAACAGAAGGTGGACCAGGTAGAGGGATCAGACAATTGCAATGAACACATTGCGATCTGTGAGTATCCGGGAGAGCTTCAATAGCAAATTCGTAACGTCGATGACATTCCGGACATTGGATCAGCATGGCGGGCAGCACGAATTGGATACAGGAAGGGAGTCAGCTTTTCGAAGGAAATCAAGCTATCGGAGGTCCCTCAGAGATGCCAGTTTTTTTTAGCTGAATTCAGCACGCTGCTTTTGTAACCACGTTGCCAATTCTATTGGGGAATCAACCACCAAGCGTGCTCCATGCTCCTGAAGTTCTTCAACTTTCCGGAAACCCCAACTCACTCCAATCGGGCAACTACCGGCATTCGTGGCGGTCTGCATATCGACACTGGTATCCCCAACCAAGCAGAGTGCTTCGACTGGCAAGCTAAGTTCTTGAGCAATCAGTTGCATCCCAGTTGAATCTGGCTTTCGGGGAATACCGGCTTGTTGCCCTCGGACAACTCGGAAAGGCCAAGCCCCAAGGAAATGCTGCACACATTGTTGCGTGAAGGCATCTGGCTTATTTGAAAGAACCGCCAACGGCCAAGCGGCTTGAGTCAATTCATCCAGCAAGTCTGCGATTCCGGCATAGAGGCAGGTCTGCCGCTTCCAACCCAGGGCATATTCTTCTTCAAAGGCCTCCAATAGCCGACCACGCCATTCATCGGAAGTGTACGTTTGGGGCAGTACCTGCTCCATCAAGCGGCTAGCGCCTTCCCCTACAAAATAGCGATAACGTTCCAGAGGGTGTGTTGGTAGGTCAAATCGTAGCAACGCAGCATTTGCTGCATTGCCAATATCTGCCAATGTGTCGAGCAGCGTGCCATCGAGATCAAAACAAATTGCTTGAATGCGCATTGAGTCTTTCATCAGATTTTACCGAAAAACAAACTTGGTTCCACTGCTGGTTGTAACGAAAATTAACTCATTACTACTGAAAAGACGCTTGACCGTCAACCTCATCTTGTGTTAACAAATTTCTTCTCCTTCAATCTGCTTCCTGAAAGAAGGCTCCGAACAAATCGAAACTACTCACATNTCANCAAGANCGAAGGCGAAGGAATGGATTTTAAGCAGACGATTATTGAAAANGCTTGGGGCGGTTTTGCCGTAGACTATGGTTTNTTGCANTTCCAGTTAGCGACGCCAATCGTGACTCTNGTGATCATCTTCNTCGTCTACAGATCACTCAATTCCTTCTTNTTCCAACCTGTCTTNCGCACNATTGAGCAGCGTGAAAAATTTGTTCAGGATCGACGAGATCNAGTANCTNTTCTGACTAAAGAGATTGAGNCACTCGGACACCANCTTGACCAGAANCTCCATGTTGCCCGTGCAGAGGTAGCACATGTGATGAACGAAGCCTACGAGCAAAGTCACAAGCAACGTGAAGAAACTCTTCTGAAGCAACGAGATCTGCTGGAGAAAGAGGCCCGTAGTGCTCATGAACGCCTGATTTCTGAGACGGATCAGGCACGAGCAACTCTGCAACAATTGACGGAAGAATTGTCAGAACGGACTGTGGACCGCCTGCTCAACTAACTTCCCTCCTTGCCGCTCCTCTTTGCGGGATTCATGATGAGAAAGGACTGCGTAATGATGAAGAGAACCGGCATGTATAGCGTGTTGCTGACTGGACTACTTTGGTCAGCGCCACTCTGGGCTGCTGGAGCAGAAGGACAATCCTCAATGCTGGACTTCTTCTGGAAAGTAGCGAATACGGTCATTTTGCTGGCAATCCTCTACTACTTTGCTCGCAAACCCATCAGTAGCGCTCTAGGGAAGTCTGCAGAAGAAGCCAAAGCCACTATCGAGGAAGCACGTCAGGCTGAACAGCGCATCGAAGAAGAACTGACCAAAGCGCGCGAGAAATTGGAGAAGGTAGAGCACGAAGCAACGGAGATGATTGCAAAGGCCAAGGTCACTGCAGAAGCGGAGCGTCAGCGAATCTTGGAGGAAGGTGAAGCTGAGGTGAAACGAATCACTGACTACGCTCGCTTCACCATTGAGCAAGAATTCAAAAAAGCTGAATACGATCTGCGTCACTGGGTAGCTGGAGTAACCATCGATCTGGCCGAAGAGAAACTGCAGCAACGTGTCAATGCAGACCAGCAGAAAAAACTGATTCAAGATTTTGTAGACAAATTGCCGAGTGGAGGAAGCCAATGAGCCAAATGGTGATTGCCCGCAGATACGCCTCGGCACTTTCCAACCTTGCCCAGAAAGAAAACAGCCTGGAGCAGGTGGAAAATGAACTGAAGGACTTCGCTGATACTCTGCACGAGTCTTTTGAATTGCAGGAAGGCCTGAGTAACAACAAAGTTCCAATGGCGGTGCGCAATAACATATTGACCGATGTACTAACCAGTATGAACCTTTCCCCACTGGTCAGTACCTTTCTGCGCTATCTGCTTAGTAAACGCCGCCTGTCGCTTGTCCACGACATTGCCCGGGCGTTCGCCTTATTGACCCAAGAGGCGATGGGAATTCTTCCCGCAGAAGTCACGGTTGCCAAAGAACCACGTAGCAAAGAGAGCAAAGACCTGCTGGAGAAACTGCAGGAACAACTCTCTGCCAGTACCGGCAAGACCGTACAAATCCATGTCTCAGTGGATCCTTCCATCATCGGCGGTATCGTCACACGCATCGGTTCGATGGTGATCGACGGAAGCATCCGCAACCAACTTGTCCAAGTCCGTGAATCGATCATCAGGGGTTGAGAGGTTATGAAACTACGAGCCGAAGAGATCAGCGCGATCATCCAAAAGCAGATTGAGAATTTTGATAAGAAAGCGACCAAAACCGAAGTAGGTACGGTGTTGCTCGTCGGGGACGGCATTGCACGCGTCCATGGCCTGGACAACGTACGAGCCGGAGAGTTGGTTGAATTTTCCGATGGCACAACAGGTATGGCCCTCAACCTTGAGGAAGACAACGTCGGTATCGTGATCTTCGGTAGTGACGCAGGAATCAAGGAAGGAGACGAGGTGCGCCGTACAGAGCGTATTGCCGAGGTTCCTGTCGGAGACGCTATGCTCGGTCGTGTGGTCAACCCACTCGGAGAGCCGATTGACGGCAAAGGTCCTTTGGGTACAGACGAAACTCGACTGGTTGAAGTCATCGCCCCAGGAATCGTGACCCGAAAGTCTGTGCACGAACCAATGCAGACAGGACTCAAGGCCATCGACTCCATGGTGCCAATCGGGAGAGGACAACGCGAGTTGATCATTGGTGACCGCCAGACTGGTAAAACCGCAATTGCCATCGACACGATCATCAACCAGAAAGGTGGAGACGTCATCTGCATCTACGTTGGTATTGGACAGAAGCGTTCAACAATGGCCCAGATCGTCCAGCGCTTGGAAGATGCCAACGCAATGGACTATACAATCATTGTCTCAGCGACAGCCTCCGAACCTGCTCCTCTGCAGTTTATCGCTCCCTACTCAGGGGTGAGCATGGGCGAATACTTCCGAGACAAGGGCAAACACGTCCTTTGCATCTATGATGATCTTTCCAAGCAAGCAGTTGCCTACCGCCAGTTATCATTGTTACTTCGCCGTCCACCAGGACGTGAAGCTTTCCCTGGAGACGTCTTCTACGTTCACAGCCGTCTGCTTGAACGAGCCTGTAAGCTGCATGACGGGCTGGGTGGTGGTTCCTTGACTGCATTGCCAGTCATCGAAACTCAGGCAGGTGACGTATCCGCTTACATCCCAACCAACGTGATTTCGATCACCGATGGCCAGATCTTCCTCAGCACAGATCTATTCAACTCTGGGGTAAGACCTTCGATCAACGTAGGTCTGTCTGTTTCCCGAGTGGGGGGTGCTGCTCAGGTCAAAGCTATGAAAAAAGTCGCTGGTACACTGCGACTCGATCTGGCCCAGTTCCGTGAGAAAGAAGCTTTTGCTCAATTCGGAAGTGATCTTGACGCATCAACCCAGCGGCAGTTAGCCCGAGGACAGCGTCTCGTGGAAGTACTCAAGCAGCCGCAATATTCACCAATGCACTGGGCTGATCAGGTCATGGTGATCTTCGCTGCCACCAACGGCTATCTGGATAATATCTCCGTAGCTGGCATTCGCGACTTCGAGAATGGCTTCCTACAGTTGATGCATGGGCAGTATGCGGACCTGCGTAGTCAACTAATCGAAACCCAGAACATTGACGCTGTCCAGGATGGCCTGAAGAAGGCTCTCAGCGAGTACGTCGAAACATTCCAGGCAGCCTGAGTGCTAAGCCATCCTGTGCCTGGCTTACAGCTGGGTACACTTCAACGTGAGATCTGATGCCCAGCCTCAAAGAAATCCGCAACCGAATCACTAGCGTCAAAAAGACGCAGAAGACCACCAGTGCGATGAAGATGGTCTCTGCTGCTAAGCTGAATCGCGCCGAAGACACGATCCGACGTGCCCGGCCCTATGCAGCAAAGTTGAGGACCGTAGTTTCCTCCCTCTCTGGTAAATTGACTCCGGACGACAACCCTCTTTTTCGAGATCAGGACGGGAAGCGTGTTGCCGTCGTACTGATGACCTCGGACCGAGGTCTCTGTGGTGGATTCAACGCCAACCTCTGCAAATTACTGGCGCGAACACTCCATGAAGAAGGAGTGGATAGCGCAGAAATGCATGTCGTGGGACGAAAAGGGCGAGACTTTTTCCGTCGTACAAATCACCAAATTGCTGCTGATTATCCTGACGCTCGACCAGAGCACCATTTGGATATTGTCTTCACTGTCCTCGACGGATTGACTGCACGATTTGCCGCTGAAGAGTTAGACAGGGTTTATTTGGTATTCAATGAGTACAAGAGCATTCTGACTCAAGAACCAACTATTCAGACCCTGCTACCGATCCGGCCGCTTGAAGATACTGAGGAAATCGAGGAACAGGAAGTCCTCTTCGAGCCCGATGTCGAAGAACTCATCGGCCCCTTGGTTCAGCAGTACATCCAAAATCAAATGTATACCGCTTGGTTAGGCACCTTGGCCGGAGAACATGCAGCCCGAATGACAGCGATGGACTCTGCCACTAAGAATGCTGGAGAAATGATCAAGCAGCTGAATCTTTACTACAACCGTAGCCGCCAAGCTGCGATTACGAAAGAACTGATTGAAATCATCAGCGGTGCTGAAAGCTTGTAAGCTGAGCCGCTGAAACTGAAGACCCTCTTCCAGAGACAGGAAATGAGCATAGGTAAGACCACCCAGATCATGGGCCCCGTTGTGGATGTGCTGTTTGAGAGCGGAGAATTGCCCGAAATCTACTCTGCTCTTGAAATCACCCTTGAAGACAACTCAACTCTAGTCTGTGAGGTTCAGCAGCATCTTGGCGAAAACACTGTCCGCAGTATCTCAATGGGACCAACTGAAGGTCTAGCCCGCGGTATGGATGCTAAGAATACAGGCAAGCCCATTCAAGCACCTGTAGGTCGTGAAGTGCTGGGACGAATCATCAATGTCACCGGCGAAGCTGTTGACGAGATGGGGCCAATCAACAATAAGGAATTTTTACCGATTCACCGTGAACCACCAGCCTTCGAGGAACAAGAGACGAAGGCAGAGATGTTGGTCACCGGCATCAAGGTTCTGGACTTACTCTGTCCTTTCCTCAAGGGTGGAAAAATTGGACTATTTGGTGGTGCTGGCGTAGGCAAGACGGTTGTTATCATGGAATTGATCCGAAACATTGCCGCTGAGCACGGTGGTTTCTCGGTCTTCGCTGGTGTAGGTGAGCGAACTCGCGAGGGCAACGACCTCTGGAACGAAATGAAGGAGTCTGGAGTACTTGACAAGACTAGCCTCGTTTATGGCCAGATGAATGAGCCCCCAGGAGCACGTGCGCGAGTAGCTCTGACAGGACTGACCATTGCCGAAAATTTTCGCGATGCTGAGGGAGCTGACGTACTTATGTTCGTCGATAACATTTTCCGCTTTACTCAGGCCGGTTCCGAAGTCTCCGCTCTACTGGGTCGAATTCCCTCAGCGGTGGGTTACCAACCAACACTCTCTACCGAGATGGGGAACTTGCAGGAAAGGATTACTTCGACCAAGAAAGGCTCCATTACCTCTGTTCAGGCGGTCTATGTACCTGCAGATGACTTGACAGACCCTGCACCCGCAACGACTTTCTCCCACTTGGATGCAACTGTCGTTTTGAGCCGTGCGATTGCCGAGTTGGGCATCTATCCAGCAGTTGATCCTCTAGATTCAACCTCTCGCATCCTCACACCGGATGTTCTCGGCGAAGAGCACTACCAGACTGCACGAGGAGTCCAGCAGTTG
>PBZZ01000063.1 GCA_002730365.1 Deltaproteobacteria bacterium | reverse complement strand
CTCAGGAAAATTTGGTGCAGATAGATCGGGTTGCTACGGAAGCGTTCCCGAAAGGTTTGGAATCTTCGCTGAAGAAGTCTGGGGATACCAGGAAAGATCAAAATATTGTGGAAGAGTATTTGAGAAACCCGCTTGCTCTGGTCAAACAGAAGCTCTGAGCCCTCTGGAATCATGGCCATTCTCAAATGGGCTTCATTCACTTCTTTCCCGTAGTAGCCACTGATCAGCTTTGCTAGCTTTTCTGAATGAACCAGTGGGGTTTGAAAACCCGCCGCAATCGAAGGGACCGTCAGATCATCATGCGTGGGACCAATACCTCCGCTGGTAAAAACCCAAGTGTACTTTTCAGAAGCCTGCCGGACAACATTACCGATCGTTTCGGTATCATCCGGGATGGTCACGATAGAACGAACCTCTACCCCAAGATCACGCAATTCACGACAGAGATAGTGGGAGTTCTCGTCTTTCACTTTGCCCGAAAGTATCTCGTTGCCAATGATCACAATGGCAGCGGTAGCGAGTTGCTCCGGCATGCAATGTTATTGGATGCGTTTGATGATGTGGAAACCAAATGCAGTCTCAACTACTTCACTGACCGTATTGGGTTCCAAGGCAAAGGCTGCTTGGTCAAATTCAGGTACCATCATCCCTCGGGGGAACTCCCCCAACATCCCACCTTGTGGAGCAGACGGTCCATTTGAATGCTCTTTAGCAACTTCCGCAAAATCACGGCCATCTTGAATCTCAGCCAGCAGTTGCTGGGCAAGTTGCATTGCTTCGTCCTTGCTGCGACTTTGTTCAGATCGTAGCGCTTCCTGGTAGGAAATCAATACATGACTCGCTGTAATCAATTCCAGCGATACACGTTTGAAGATTAGGAAACCCAGCGGAGTTTCGACTGGATCACTGACCTGACCCTCCAATAGTGAGAAGGCTGGTTTGAGGAATGGTGGTAGCTGTGGATTGGCCTGATCAATCATTGGAATGCGGGTTTGCTCTGGCAGATCCGTAAAGCGATCAACTAATTCACTGAAATCCGCTCCCTTGCGACGAGCGAGGTCAGCTAGCTTTGCGCTGACCTCAGCCGCCCCTTCTCGGTCGTAGTAGAGATCCTGCTTTGGAATACGAGCGCCTTGGTAACCAATCACAAGCATTTCTAGAGCAACTTTGGAAGCAACGGGTTGGTCGGGTTGTGGCACACGAGAGGGATCAAGTTCTGAACTAGCTTCAGGGAGATCTTTTCGGTTTTGCTCTGACAAAACTTGCCTTGCAGTATCAGCTTTGGAGATGACCGCCATTTCATCGAAGGCTTCTGCATCCGACCCCTGCCTTACGATTCGCAATTGTTCGATTCGGTCGCCTTTCTCAATTGCATTGACTACATCCATGCCCTCAACAACTTCGCCAAAAACGGAGTGTTTGTCATCAAGCCAGGGAGTTTCTTTGTGGGTGATGAAGAATTGGCTTCCGTTGGTATCCGGTCCGGCATTAGCCATCGACAGAATACCAGGCTTGCTATGTCGTAATTCTGGATGGAATTCATCGGCAAAGCGATACCCAGGGCCACCACTGCCAGTGCCCAATGGATCACCACCTTGAATCATGAAGTCATCAATGACCCTGTGAAAGGTCAACCCATCGTAGAACTTACTCTTCCGTGAGTCTCCAGAAATTGGATCCTTCCAAGCTTGTGTCCCGTCAGCAAGACCCACAAAATTTGCTACTGTTCTGGGTACTCGCTTGTAAAAGAGTTTCAGTAGAATTCGGCCTCGATTGGTTTCCAGATCGACATATAGACCGTCAGAGAGACCTTCGGCCCCAAGAGTAAAGGAAGGAGCCATAGAGACAGCGAGCAAAAGTAGGAACGAGCGACCGATCGATCGGCGCAGTCGCGAAATGGATCGCATGAGAAGCCTATGAATGAAGATTGACGGAGGGTATGTCAAATGAAGCAGTGTGGTTGGTTCAGATGAAGAAAAAATTGGATTCAAGCTAACAGCCACACTTCTAGACTGCAAGGTATTTTGTCTGCTTCCAAAGCATGTATTTAGCTCAAGGATTTCCTGAAATGGAACATATTCTAATCCTCAGAATCCATAGTCGGTTGAGCTCTTTGGTCCATGATCTGCCTGAGGATTTTTCAATTATATAGAGCTGTGTTATCAGTTAAAAATCATATTTATTAACCTTTTGGACCTTGCAAAAAATATGTTTGATTTGGGCCTGTCTGTTATGCCTACTCAGTCCCAAACTGTTAATTGCTGAGTCTTGGACGGACTTGCGTAATTCTGGCTGGGAGGCAAAGTGCCATTGCACCTTCGATGGTCAAGGTAGTTGATGGAGATACTTTTTACGTTGATTGGAATCGAAACAAATACACGGAGTCCGAAGAGAAAATCCGGTTATTGTTTGTTGACACTCCAGAGTTGAATCAATCCCATAAGGGGCAGGATCTACAATTTGGTTTGCCGACTAGGGATTTCCTCAAAGGTCGATTGCAAAACGGGCCCTTGCAACTCTGGGTGTCTCCTCGATTCCCAAGAGATCGCTATCAGTGGACTTTAGGTCTATTGCAGGCTGAAGGTGCCAATGTGAATCTACTACTCATCGGTCTAGGTCATAGCCTATTTGATGCTCGCCACCAGTTGCCCAGTAATTTTGACAGCTATGTGGATGCTGAGGCCCGAGCTTATGAAGAGAAGAGAGGTATCTGGAGCACGTATGCTTCACGTCGGCGTTATTTAAAACGCTTAGCTAATGAAGGACGGACTGTCTATTCAAGGACAAATCGTCGTTACGTCACAAAGCTGCAAAAGGCAGAGAGCGTAGAACTTGCTCGCTATGATCAACGTTGTATTAAGTTGGCAGGTCGCTTGGAACGAAGAATTAGGAAAGGTTCTTACATAGAATTGCTACGATTAGAAAATGGTGTGGAGGTAGCGGTGCGTCAAAAGTATCAGGATCGCTTACCAAATTGGCAATTTGGAGGTCAGATCCTGGTCGAAGGACTTGTAAAGAAATATCGGGACAAATGGCAGGTTTAGCTATTCCGTGGAGTCAGTGCTCAGTAGGGGGGAAATAGGAATGTGGCAGTACAAATTGAAAATTGTTGGAGTCGTACAAGGAGTTGGTTTTCGCTACTTTTTACGTCAGGAGGCAATTAGATTAGAATTGATGGGGGCTGTTTGGAATTGTCCCGATGGAAGTGTCGAGGTTGTCGTTCAAGGTGAGGAGGCACTATTAGATAAACTTGTGGAGCAGTGTAAACTGGGACCCACCTATTCAAAAGTTGCTTCTGTAGATGTACAGAGAGAAGCGGTGGGCGAGAAGTTTTTAGATTTTGAAATTCGACGTTGACTCTAGGCAGCTTGTCGGCGAGCCAAATTCAACGGTTTGATCTGAGGAATGCTGGGTAGCAAGACAAGGCTGTTGGGCTTGGCACGCTTCAGTGGTCGTTGTTGGATGTCCAGAAGCCCAGAGGTATTCAGTAAAATAGTGTCCCCTGCGAAAGTCAGAAATTCGAGAGATTCTCCGGCAGTGAAGGGGTTCTGAACTAACAGTGTCAGAAAATTTTCAGAGGTGTCTAGTACTGTTCCAGCAATCTCATAACGTTGCTCTCCGTTGCGATGCCCCTGATAAATGCTGTCTTGTCCAGCCGGTGTATTCAGAGAAGCTTCGGTGTAACCTCGATGTGGAATTCGTTCCAATTCCTGGGTTAGCTCCTGAAGTCGGCTTTGCCAGAGTGGAGGTGGTTCCGTTGCACAAACTTTCAAACCTTGGGCATAAACACGAGTTGTTGTGGCAACGTACAGGTTGCTTTTCATTCGACCTTCAATTTTTAGACTGTCAATTCCTTGTTCGAGAAATTGGGGCAACTGCTCCAGACCACGTAGGTCCTTGGCACTCATAAAGGACGCTTTGTGGGTCTCTTCTTTGTTGGGTGCCTGAACATCGTAATGAAATCGACAACTTTGAACACAGCCACCACGGTTGCTGTCTCTGCCAGCGGTGTAGTTCGAGATGACACAGTTGCCGGAGTAGGCCATGCACATCGAACCATGAATGAACAACTCTACGGCAATCCCTACCTTGCGCCGAATCCATCCAGCTTCCTGAACAGATACCTCTCTTCCAAGAATGAGACGCTGAACTCCTAAGTTTTTCCAAGCTTGAGCGGCCCAAGAGTTCAGGCAGGACGCTTGGGTAGAAAGATGAATTGGCAGGTTGGTGTGCTGATGAATCAGCGTACAAGTTCCCAAGTCTGAAACAATCACAGCATCGACACCTTGCTGCTCCAGCCAGATCACATAGTCTGGCATCTCTTTGAGATCTTGGTCATGGGGGAACGCATTGAGAACGACAAAGACCTTGGCATCATGCTGATGAGCGAACTGTAACCCCTCAACGATTTCAGTATCAGTGAAATTATCCGCTCCACTGCGTAGCCCGAAACGATGTCCGGAGAGATAGACAGCGTTAGCTCCGTAAAGAACAGCGACCTTCAGGCGTTCTAGGCTCCCAGCAGGAGCCAGCAATTCGGGCAGCGTCATGGTATAGAGAAGATGAAGGTGGGATCAGTTGTGAAAGCCGAAAAAGCTCTGCATTTTCTCCTTGATGGCTCTGTCCAGCCGAGGACCCATATGCTGGATCACTTCAGCTGCCATAGCAGTGGCAAGCACACCACTTTCAAAAATGCTCTTTTCGTGAGTCAGGCCATACAGAAATCCTGCTGCAAAAGCATCACCTGCTCCCGTTGTGTCAACTACATTCACTCGCCGGGGATCAATATAGAACATCTCACGTTGTTCACATACCAAAGCCCCACGAACTCCCATCGTAAAAGCAACAATCTCCACTTGGGCAGCCAGGTATTCCAGGGCTTCTTGTGAAATCTCAGTGTTGAGCAGTGCAAACGCCTCTTCCTGGTTACAGAAGAGGAGATCGACATCTTCACGAACCAGCCGGTGAAAGGCCTCTTGGTGACGCTGAGCACAGAATGGGTCTGACAGACTGAGGGCGACCTTTGTTCCGTGTTTCTTGGCGAGGCCAATCGCTTGACTGACGGCATCCTGCTGAATTTCTGTGTCCCAGAGGTACCCTTCGATGTACAGGTAGCGGGCTTGCTGCATCAACTCAGCATCAATGTCGCTTGGGTGTAATTCCTGGCACATTCCCAGGAAGGTGTTCATGGTGCGAGAACCGTCCTCTCCAACTAGGATTAGACTACTCCCACTACTACCTTCCCCAAAGCCAAAACGAGTAGTGACTCCTTCGTTTGCCAACAACTTTTCGTACAGTTGCCCTAACTCGTCTTGGCCCAGCTTACCAGTATACGCNACGTTACTACCAATCANNGCAAGCCCACTCATNGTGTTGGCTGCTGACCCCCCTGGGGCAGAGATCANTTCNTGTTGACCAGACTGCAACTCCTCAATCAACTCNTGTTGGCGTTCCTGGTGAACCAGGTACATGCGATTGGCTTCTAGTTCNTGCTTCTCAAGGAAACTCGCTGGAATGTGTACNAGCAGGTCCATCAATGGATTGCCGATACCATAGACGTCTAGTGATTTTTGGGGCATGGGTCGGGCAGAGCTTAACTAACCTTCATTTTTCGGTTGTTGTCGGCAGATTGCCGCATGATCAACTTGGGGGGTACACCTTGAGTAATCGTATTTTCACTGATTACAACTTCTTGAATGTTATTGTTCGAAGGAGTCTCGTACATGATGTCCAGCATGGCTTTCTCGAGAATCGAGCGCAGACCACGAGCGCCAGTTTTGCGTTTGATGGCCTCTTGAGCAATCACTTTGTAAGCACCTTTTGTGAAGGACAGCTTTACGTTTTCCAACTCAAAAAGCTTCTGGTACTGGCGAATCAATGCATTCTTGGGCTCAACCAGAATTTGAATCAGGTGTTCTTCTTCTAGGTCATGCAGCGTGCTGATGACAGGAAGTCTGCCCACAAATTCTGGGATCAGGCCATACTTCAGTAAATCTTCCGGCTCCAACTGTCGCAACAAATCTGCGTCTTGGATCTTGTCCTGGATCTTGCTGCCAAAACCGATGGCCCGATCCCCAATCCGTCGCTTGATGATTTGATCGAGATTGACGAAAGCGCCACCGCAGATGAAGAGGATGTTCGAGGTGTCGACCTGAACACATTCTTGCTGCGGGTGCTTTCGTCCTCCTTGAGGAGGAATGTTGGCGGTTGTACCTTCGATAATTTTTAGCAGGGCCTGCTGTACACCCTCACCTGAAACATCACGAGTGATAGAAGGGTTGTCACTCTTGCGTGTAATCTTGTCAATTTCGTCTATGTAGATGATTCCCTGTTCTGCGCGCTCTGTATCATAATCAGCAGCTTGCAGGAGCTTCAGTACAATGTTTTCGACGTCTTCTCCAACGTAACCAGCTTCGGTCAGCGTCGTAGCGTCAGTCATTGCAAAAGGTACGTTCAGGATCTTTGCTAGGGTCTGAGCCAATAGGGTTTTGCCTGTGCCTGTCGGACCAATCAAAAGAATATTGCTCTTCTGCAACTCTACATCGCTATCGTGCAGATTTGCATGAATACGCTTGTAGTGATTGTGAACTGCCACAGAAAGGATGCGCTTGGCAAACTGTTGACCAATCACGTAGTTATCCAGCACATCTTTGATGTCAGCAGGCTTCAATAGCACTTGCTCAGAGTCATCCATTGCTCGTTCACGCTGCCACTCCTCTTCCATGATGTCATTGCACAATTCTATGCACTCATCACAGATGTAGACGCCGGGCCCTGCAATAATCTTTTTTACCTCATCCTGTGTTTTTCCGCAGAACGAGCAGCGCAATGGTGCGTCCTTCTGGTTGCTCATACTGACTCCATGATTGTTAAGACCCAAACATCATTCAATTGGGTCTGAAGCTCAGCAAATGGAAAAGAGTGGGTTGGTGTTACAATCAACTGTTACTCGAAGCAGATGGTTCTTCCCGCTTGGTCATTACATGGTCCACGAGGCCATATGCTTTGGCTTCCTCTCCAGAGAAATAGTAGTCACGCTGCGTGTCCTGCTCAATTTGCCCTGAATCTTTACCAGTATGTTTTGCAAGGACGTCATTTAGCGTGCCCGTTAAGCGTACGATCTCCCGTGCCTGGATGTCAATGTCCTCAGCTTGTCCGGAGAAACCACCCATCAACTGGTGTATCATGATCCGACAGTTGGGGAGCGCATATCTTTTGCCGGGAGCTCCTGCGGCGAGGAGAATAGCCCCCATGCTGGCAGCCTGTCCAATGCAGATGGTTTGCACCTGGGGACGTAGGTACTGCATAGTGTCATAAATCGCCAATCCCGCTGACACTAGTCCACCTGGACAATTGATGTACAAAGAAATATCACTCTCTGGATCTTCTGCCTCAAGAAATAGCAACTGTGCGATCATCAAGTTGGCAACATTATCATCGATTGGGGTACCTATGAAGGCGATACGATCCTTGAGCAGTCGTGAATAGATGTCATAGGATCTCTCCCCTCGATTGGTTTGTTCGACGACCATCGGGATGAGTGGCATCGGCTCGCTCTTAATTTGGGGTTAGTTCGTTCGGTTCAGTGCTGCTCAGTGGCAGCCTCTTGCTTTTCTTCTGCATTGTCTGATGCCTCACTCGCAGTCTCTGGTCCAATCAGTTTTTCAATGACATGGTTCAGTGCCTGCTCGCCACGTAACTCTGCAACCATCGAATTCATCATCACTTGACCATATCGATGATTATAAAAATCCTGTGCAGAAAGCCCCATCATCCCAGCAGCATTGGAGAAACGATTGGCCAGTGTTGCTTCGTCCAGTTGTAGGGCAGCACTTCGGAAGATGTGATCTACTAAAAAATCTCTGCGTAAGCGATCACGATGTGCTTCCATTCGTTGGCCGATCTGCTCTTCGGTCAACTCTTCCCCAGCTTCGTTTTTTTCTTCCTTCAGTGCTTTTTCTCGCTCTGCAATACTACTCTCGGGCAGATCAATATCTTCCAGTTGCCTGACAAGCTGCGGCAAAAGCTGTTCCCGATAGTCTGTCATGCGATTGTTTTTCTTGTTCTCTGACTGCATCTCACGAACAGCTTTGCGTAGGTCTTCTTCGGTATCGTGACCGTAGGACTTGAAAAACTCTTCATCCAACTCTGGTAGAGTCAACAATTCAATACTTTGGACAGTGATTTCGAATTCTGCGCTTTTTCCCTGCAATTCATCATTGAAGGTGGAGCCCATCTCCAAGGTAACAGTTTTTGTTTCCTCGACAGCCATTCCCAGAACAGCATCGCTGAACTCAGTGAAAAATTCGCCACCTACTTCAAACTCAGATTTTTCGATTTGTTGCTCTCCTGGCAAAGGCTCACCATCCAGAGTGCCGCGAGCATCGAAAGTCACCAAATCCCCTTTTTCTACTACGCCAGCTTCCTTGGGTTCTCGCACGGAGCGGGCACGACGAAGTTGCTGGAGCATATCATCAATATCCTGGTCAGTGACTTCTTCGAGTTCCTGTTCTTCCAGGGCCAGCTTGTCGTGGTCAATTTCAGGAAGTGTCGGTGCAATTTCCAACTCGACCTTGAAGCTCAGAGGCTTCTTTTCATCAAAGTCAATGTTCAACGATGTCGGTGGAACTGCTGGAATCAGATTCTCTGATTGAAGAGCTTTCGAGTAGAACTGAGGAAATAAACGTTCTCGAATCTCGTGGGCCATTGAACTACGGAACCGGCTTTTCATCCATCCTTTGGGGAATTTACCAGGACGGAATCCACGCAGGCGGGTGTTGCGCAACTGATCCTTTACTTGTTGATATTCCCCTCGAATGTCATCAAAAGGAATTTCAATCTGCACTTCGCGACGCAATTTACCGAGATCCTGAACCTGAACTTTCATAGGAGTTTACAACGACATGAGACAGGGAACAGCTACCTTCTCGGTAGCACAGTGAATCGATTTGCAACCGATCATGATTATCGGCTTAAATCTACGGGATAAAACGATAAAAGATGAAACTCAACAGCCAAAAGCACAAGTTTTTTCAAGCAGATTCTCTAGTCAATCCAATGGTCTCTTGCAAACTTTGCTTGCTGCAGAAATTGCTGTAATTTTTCTCGGTTTGCGTGTTCGAGATGATCATCCAATTGCTCCAACAACTCCTTCAAATGACGAAGTCTGGGCAGCAGGTACTCTCTATTCTCGAGAAAGATATCCGTCCACATTTCTGGACTGGAAGAAGCGATTCGTGAGAAATCCTTGAGTCCAGCCCCAGAAAATTGAAGTACTTCCTCATGATCTGAACCAATGATGGCCTGGATGCTGGCATAGGCGATCAGGTGTGGTAAGTGGCTGATTGCTGCAAAGATTTGATCGTGTTGTGCCGCATTCATGACAGCAACCTTGCTTCCAAGTGCTTCCCACAGCAGATGTAGTCGTTGAGTCACTTCGGGGGGAGTCGCTTCACTTGGAGTGAGGATGAATCGTTTCCCTTCAAACAGGTGAGTCCGTGCGCTGGTGGGTCCAAAGCGTTCGCCACCAGCAATTGGATGTCCCCCCACAAATCTTGGAATCAACTCGGGGTAGTTCTGGATTGTTGACAAGAGAGGTAATTTCACACTACCGACGTCCGACAACAGCGTATGCGAGCCAAGTTGAGGTCGGATAGAGTGGAGGACTTGTGGAAAACTACTGACTGGGGTTGCTAGAATGACTAGGTCCGCATGGTGGAGTTTTTCATCAAAATTTGTTGAGGCAGAGTCAACCAGATTGCGATGGAGCGCCTCCTCACAATGATGGGGACGCTGGTCGTAGCCGAGCAGATGTTCTGCCAGATGTAGGCGTCGTAGATCCAGAGCCAGGGAACCACCAATCAGGCCCAGCCCAACAATCGCGATCTGCTGGAAGCCTGGATTGGGAGATTCTGTCATTGACTTTCCTGGGTGATTTCGGTGGTGCTTGGAGTCGCTGGTTTGGGTGGCGCTTTTTCCTGAAGCAACAAGAAAATCGGGCTAGCTACATAGATGGAGGAGTAGGTCCCAACAAGGATTCCCACAAACAGGGCAAATGCGAAGTCATGAATAATTTCTCCACCGAAGAGCAGCAACATGGTCACAACAAACAAGGTTGTGGCAGAAGTCAACAAGGTGCGGCTAAGAGTCTCATTGATGCTGATATCTAACAGCTCTTCTGTCTCACGCTTGCGGAACTTAGCAAGGTTTTCTCGAACACGGTCGAACACAACAATGGTGTCGTTCAGAGAATACCCAACTACTGTCAGCAAAGCTGCGATGATCGTTAGGTTAAATTCCTTGTCAAACAGTGAGAACACCCCGACAACGGCAAGTACATCGTGTAGGAGACACACCACGGCACTGATTCCAAAACGCCACTGAAAGCGAATGCTGATATAGATGAGTACCAGTCCCAAAGCGATTAGAACTGCTAGAAGAGCGTCTTCTTTCAATTCGTCACCAACTTTCGGCCCAATAGTTTCGACGCGCCGGATCTCTGGGTTCGTGTTGGCATTTTGGAGAATTTGTTGAAGGTTGGTTGTCAGAGATTCCCCGGTTCCCAACGAGCTGTCAATTGGTAATCCTAGTAGAATTTCTCGATCTTCCCTCGCTCCGAAGGTCTGCAGCATGATGCTGTCATAACCTTGATTGGCGAATAACTCACGCAATTGATTTAGGTCAGGGTCGCTGTCAAAGCGAATCTGAACGTTGGTTCCTCCTCGGAAGTCAATTCCATAATTCAACCCTCCATGAAGCAGCACGGACAAAAAAGTGCTGAGAACCAAGAAAATCGAGAGGTAGATAGTGTATCGTCGCTTTTCGAGAAAGCGGATTTGCAATGGTTTAGAGAGCATGTTTCAGATGCTGATGGCTTTGAGTTGCTTGCGGTTGAGGTAAATCATTTCAAAGAAAAATCTCGTCACTACAATTGCGGTGAACATACTTGAGAGAATTCCCAGAGAGAGCGTGACCGCAAAGCCCTTGATAGGACCAGTTCCAAATTGTAGTAACGCCAGAGCTGCGAAGAGTGTTGTGACATTGGCATCAAGGATGGTTTTGAAAGCTCGATCAAAACCTTCATTGATCGAACTGCGCAAGTTGTTACTTTTTGCGAGTTCTTCACGAATTCTCTGGAAAATCAGGACGTTTGCATCAACTGCCATACCTGTTGTCAGTACGATTCCTGCCATGCCAGGAAGTGTTAAGGTGGCACCGACCCCACCCAGGACAGCGATGATAAGTAAGAGGTTGAAGACCAAGGCGACTGCAGCGAAGACACCGGCGAGCCGGTAATATACCATCATAAAGATCAAGACCAGAAGCCCACCAAGCAGCAGCGAGATAAGGCCTTGCTCAACGGAATCTTCACCTAGGGAGGCACCAACGGTTCGTTCTTCTCTAATTTCAATGGGGGCTGGCAGAGAACCCGAACGAAGTACTATAGAGAGGTTACCAGCTTCTTCTGTAGTGAATTGGCCTGAAATTGATGCTTCTCCACCGCTAATTTTTTCTCTGATCACAGGGGCTGACTGCACTTTGTCATCCAGAACAATTGCTAGTCGTTTGCCCTGATTTTTTTCAGTCAGTTTTGCGAAGCGATCTGCACCAATTGAATCAAAGGAGAGAGAAACGTAAGGTTGATTGGTTTGCTGATCAAAACGCACCCGAGCATCGCGAATGTATTCACCAGTCAACAGGACTTCTTTTCTTAGTACGTAAGGATTGCGGGAGAGAACATCTTGTGTAACGGGGTCGCGGATTTCCTCGTAGCGCACAACTTCAGTGTAGCGATTATAGGCAGCTGGGGTCGCGTCGTCGTTGACAATACGAAATTCCAAAACAGCTTGAGGGCCAATCAGTTCAATTGCCTGTGCTCGGTCTTTCAAACCAGGAAGTTGGATGATGATGCTGTTGTCCCCCTGACGTTGAAGAGTGGGTTCGCTGACCCCTAGGCTATCAATGCGATTACGCAAGACTTCCAGCGCTTGTGTGATTGCATTCTCTTGAATGCGAGTCAACTCTTCAGGCAGTAGCGTCAAAGTTGTCCGGTTGTTGGGTTGCTCTGCTGCCGTGAACTGAACCAATAAGCGATCATAGGGAGACTCGGTCAAGTTAACGGTTTCTCCATCCTCCATCTCCAAGGTGACTACGTTATTTTCCTGGCTGACTTCTACAAATTTGACGTAGTTGTCCAGCAGCAGGTCTTCCAACTCCTGGGCGGTACGATTGACGGTTTCCCTAACCGCTTCTTCAACCTTGATCTCGATATCGAGGTACATTCCCCCTTGGAGATCTAATCCCAGGTTAACACGATTTGGATGTTGTTGAGGATCAACCCCAGGCTGGTAGGCTTGATAAGTGGGCAGACTGTAAAAAACGGCTGCCGCAAAGACAAACATGATCAGCAAGCCTTTGACACGTACGTTCATAGGTGGTGTTTATTTAAATCTGAAAACGAAGAGTTTCGAAGGAAGCCTGCTTAAGACTCATCCTTGGAATCGCTATCTGAAGAACTCGCATCCTTAGCTTTTTGTACAACGCGGGAAACTTGTCCGCGATCCATTTGAATCCTGACCTTGTCGGCAATTTCCACAGTGATCGTGTCTTCTCCGAGTTTGAAGATCGTCCCATGAATACCGGAGTTCGTCACGACTTTGTCGCCCTTGCCCAAGGCACTCAACATCGCTCGCAATTCTTTTTGGCGCTTTTGCTGTGGTCGGATAATCAAGAAATAAAAAATAGCGAAGATCAGAATAAGGGGGCCAAACTGCACTAGCATAGCGGTTGTGTCACCGCCGCCCATAGCTGCATCCTGAGCCCAAGCTTCACGAACAAAGAAATCCATAGAAAGTTACCTCAATGTGCTAAGAGTTTAAATCTGGGAAAATAGCAAAAGCTGAATAAGCTATCATAAACCATCTGCAAGCGCTATGCTCAAATTTATTCTTAGCCTTTACCGCTAAACTACTCCTGAACAAAATACAGAGTTATCCGCTATTGGCGGGCGTTCTTCGTGCAGTACCTTTGGCAAACCAAACCCTCTGAATCCAACCATTACCAGCCGGGATCGAATGTCGACTTGGAATCTTGTATTTGACATTGACTTCACCCTCACTGGAGATCTGCCATCGTTGCGTAAACTTGGGCAAAAACTCCAACGTCTCCAACAAGTAGGCCAGGTTCGGGTTCTGTTCTGCACAGGTAGGCCTTATCCCGATGTGCTTCATGGATTGAAGCACGAGGAGTTACCTCAGCCAGACGCCATTATTGCTCAAACGGGAGTTGAACTTTATCTACCTCCTTTTGGTGGTTTTTCGACACCACTTCTCGATTGGCAACTACAACTCGAGAAGTTTGGCTTCTATGCGGAGGAAGTTCATCAGCGATTGATTGACTTAAATGATGTGATCAGCCTGGAGGCAGCCAATTGCCAGACACCCTACAAGGTCTCGTACGCAATCATGGATCCTAAACAGCCGCTTGAGTGGTTAGCCGAAATTTCAAGGCGTATGGTGGAGCCTGTTGGACGCTACCAAGTGATCTGTGCTGCTTTTGGAGAAAGCTACTATGTCGATATTTTGCCTGGGATGGTCAACAAGGGGAAAGCATTGCGCTACCTATTGGAATTACTGAAATGGCAGGAAGCGAACACAATTGTTGCTGGGGACAGCGGTAACGACCAGTCAATGTTTGACGAAGGTTTTCGGGGAATTCTCGTAGGCAATGCACGTCCTGAAGTGAAAGAATATTTGCAGAAGTTTCCAGCAGAGCAGTTCTACCAAGCGCAGCAAAATTATGCGAAGGGTGTGTTGGAAGGGATGGCTCATTGGCAGGTTCCAACCTTTGACGATTGATAGGTAAGGTATCTGAGATCGAAATCCAGGTGGGTGTTTGTAGATCATTTCAGGCTAGCTGCAGAGGAACTTCCTGAAGTATCTGCTCGAGATTGTGGCAAAGCCGTTCTGCTTCAGACTCTGGAAAAACCAGTGGGGGCTTGAACTTGATCACGTTATGATCCGGCCCATCTGTACTGAGCAGGAATCCCTGGGCTTTCATCCGCTCCACAACATAAGTTGCTCGAGCTGCACAGGGTATTCTTTGCACATGGTCAGCCACAAACTCCATACCAAGAAAGAGACCCTCTCCACGAACTTGTCCTAGAGCCGGACACGACTTCGACATTCCCTTCCAGCATTCAAGCAGATAATTCCCCAAGGTCAGTGCATGTTTTTGGAGGTCTTCTTCTTCAATCACATCCAGTACGGCGTTACCCACTGCTGCAGAGACAGGATTTCCACCAAAGGTGTTGAAGTATTCCATTCCGTTTGCAAAGGCTTCTGCAATTTCGGCAGTGGTGATCACAGCTGCGAGAGGATGTCCATTGCCGATCGGTTTTCCAAGAGTAACGATATCTGGAACGACTCCCTGTAGTTCAAATCCCCAAAAGGTTTTTCCCACCCTACCAAAGCCAACCTGTACCTCATCGGCGATACACAGACCACCCAGCTTACGAATTCCTGCATAAGCGGTCTGTAGGTAATTCTCTGGAAAAACAATCTGTCCTCCACAACTCAGAATTGATTCGCAAATGAACCCAGTCAACCCGGCTCTGGATTTTGCTAGTGATTCTGCGTGCTCAATGACTTTTTTCCCGTAGGCTGAGCCTGGATCTGGGTGATGCTCTCTGTACACTCCACGATAGAAATCAGGCATGGGAGTAGTCCGTACCCAGTCTGGTGCTCCTTTTCCACCAGGCCCATTGTGCTTGTAAGGACTCAAGTCGATGAGAGATTTTGTATGCCCATGATAGCCAACGTCTACCACCACCATCCCCTGAGCTTGGGTGTAGGTTTGAGCTAGTCGTAGCGCCAGTTCATTGGCTTCACTGCCAGTACAAACCAAGAAACAGACGTTTAGTGGCTCCGGAAAAAAGCCACACAAGCGCTCTGCATACCTGACGAGTTCAGGGTGAAGGTAGCGGGTGTTTGTGTTGAGCAGGTCACTTTGCTTTTTTTGTGCTTCGACAACCCTGGGATGACAGTGCCCGACATGAGCAACATTGTTCACACAGTCAACAAATCGACGTCCGAGAGCATCCATCAGGTAGACTCCCTCTCCCCGTAGAATGATGAGCGGTTCTTTGTAGGATAGAGAAAGATTGCGTCCCATGATGTGGAGGCGTCTTGCTAATAAATTCCTCGGTAGGCTTTCGGGTTCTGTCCAAGATTGCTCTTGGATTCTGAGTAAGTGATAGGGATTTGGACTGATCTTTTTCCAGAAACTTTGTTCAGACGGCAAGGCAACACCCGGAAAATCCGTTTTCCATCCCATTCGATGACTGATCACCTGTAAGTGCAAATGCGGAGGCCAGTTGCCGTTTCGGGGTGATGCTCCGATCCTGGCAATACGAATCCCGGCTTGGACGGAGTCTCCTGGTTGCCAGAGTTCAAGGCACTCTGGATCAAGATGGCCGTAGAGCGTGAAGAAGCTCTCTCCGCTAAGATCTTTATGCTGCAACATGAGTGTGGGACCATAGTCCTGTTCTTGGGCGTTGTCATGAACCGTGACGAAGGTTCCATCTAAAGGAGCAAATACGGGCGTTCCAGCTGGTCCAAAAACATCCAGTCCCAGGTGTACAGTCCGTGATTCTAGATCCTGCTGAAATTCAGGGGCAGTGTAGCAAAGTCGAATCTCATCATAGAGCCCAAGAGCAAAGATTTTGTTTGCACTTTCAATGGCTTGTTGAATGCGAGCAGACTGTTCCTCAACGTCACCACTCAGCCAATCACTGGTAGAACTTTCGATTCCTAGTGGCAAAAGCAGGGTGTTATCTGGAGTGAGAGCTTGGCCCATCACCGGAAAAAACTTTTGTTTTTCCAAAGTAGTTTCCAGAGAAACCTTACGGTAGATGGGGGAATGACCACAGGCGTATCTGGAGTGGGCAATACCCTCCTCTAATGAGAGAGCATTTAAGTGTTGAAGTAGTTCTCGAATTGGCTGCTGACTGATCAAGAGATATTCATTTTCTGGCTGCTCCTGAATTTGTTTTGCAGCCATCACAATGCTCACACCGAGTCGCATGAGTGCCATTGGCCAGACAAATTCAGCCTCCTTCGGGGAGAGTGGCCTAGTTTGACTAAAACCACCGAGCGTTGCCTGCACTCCTTTCCAAGGGGATATTTGACCAAGAAGAGCATAAGCCAAAGTCACAGCAGCTTCCGCACAGGTCCAGGAAACAACCGTGTCCCCAAAGTCGATCAAGCTCAACTTTGGGGGTCCTTCAAGCCCACCATGAACCAGTACATTGTAGTCGTTGGCGTCGTTCTGAATTAGGGAGCGAGGTAAGTCTGTCTCCAGAGGTCGTCCATACCTGTCGTACAATCGTAGAGTCTGCACCAGAAAATTCTTGAGCAAGGGATCAGTGACTGATGAAAGACCTTCTTCGACAATTTGCGAAGCTTGATCAGGATGCCATGGCAAATCTGGATGGGGATCTGGAACAGCAAGGGTAGAGAGCAACGTGGCGACTTGTCCCATCAAGTGACCAACGGAATGAAAAAGTTCGGTGGTATGTGGTCGAAATTCAGCGAGGGGAATGCCTGGCTGCCAGCTTTGCAAACGTAACCAGCAGGAACTCCCATTCTGTAAGTTTCCCTGGGAAATAAAACATCCAGCCTGATCCGCTAGTGGTTGCGGTACCAGATTGCCAAGTACAGAGTTCAGGTGCTGCATCGCTTGAATTTCAACTTTCAAACTCTCCAGAGGAACATCAGCACTCACCACCTTGAAAGTGTTTTTCTCTCCGTTTGCTAAGCAGAGCTGAAAGTTACGGTCTCGTTCCCCAGGCAGGGCACTCAGTTGCCCCGTCAATCCGTATTGTTGAGCAAGCAGTTCCAGCGCTTCTACTTCGATAAGTTGCGGAGGTGTCATTTTTTTGGAATAGGCGTGGTCCTTCGTTCCAGCCACTTGAGCAGACTGGCAGCCGCAAGGGTAAGGACGACGTAAAGAATCGCGGCTGTATTGAACGGTGCAAAAGGAAGAAAACTACTCGCTTGGAATTCTCGCATTCGTTGGGTTGCATCGCGAACTGAAAGAACTGATAGGAGTGCTGTGTCCTTCAGCATTGCAATGAATTCATTGCCAAGTGGTGGAATGACGATACGCAGAGCCTGTGGCAAAATAACCAACCTGGCGGTTTGCCATCGGTCGAGTCCCAGTGTTCGAGCTGCCTCTACCTGTCCTTTGGGAACAGCCTCGATGCCAGCTCTGAAAATTTCTGCCATGTAGGCAGAGTAGCCCAGACAGATTGCAAACACGCCCCGGATCATATTGGGCAGGTCAATAAACCCATCAGTTGCTTGTTTGACAGCTCCACTGAGTGGCAATCCCACGTAAAGGATAATCACCAGCATGGGAATTCCACGCAGGATATCAATGTAGAACTCAGCAAAGACAGCTAACGGGTGCATCTGGTGCTGCCATCCACCGAAGGTCAGCAATCCAAGTAAAAAGCCGAAGACACCAAAGACCATTGCAGGTGTGCGATATTCATCGGCGAGAAATTCAGTGCGCCAAAGAATGGGTGCTTCTACTGAAAGGGCCGATTCTGGGATAAAAGCAGCGCTAATGCGTTTGTCTTCTGCATAGAGCTTCAGAGCTTGCTCAATGTCCCTAGCAGCACGTATCTGCATATCCACACCATTGTCGAACTCTCCGTAGCGTAGCGTGTCTGCCAATCGTTGTGGAGTATCCTTGATGAAAGCGGCACGTCCTTCTGTGGTTCCAATCAAGACATACTGTTCCTGTGGCATTTGGGAGAAGATTAAACCGATGCCTAACAGTAGTCCGGCAATAACTCCATAACGTCGATAAATGTTGGGGTTGGGCTGCAGGGATAGCATTCCTGCTAGAATTAGTCCAAGGATAGCAGAGGCTACATAAGCGAAAATGGCTGCCCGCAGGGTTAACAACAAGCCAGTAGCGAAGCTTAGTCGTGCAACCAGAATTAAGAAGAGTAGGCTTCCTCCTTGGAGAACCAGCAGTAAATGCCAAATCCAACGGTTGAGATGCTCTGGAAATTTATTTGTAAGAGCAATAGCTCCGAGCAAGGTCGTTCCTAGAAGGTAGGGCCACCGCAGAGTTTCTAGCCATCCCTGCATCCAAGCCTGTCCTTCCGGAGTAAGAGCTGGATAATTGACTTTGGGATCTCGGAATGGGTTGCTGCGAGCATCCAGTAGGTCTCCAATCACCGAATCCCAGAAAGGCGCCAGATCCCATCGTGTGAAGAGCCAGGACATCAGCAATAGGTGCAGCAACAGTCCCAACCAGGAGAATTGATGAGGATAGGAAAGCCAACTGGGCGATTTGCGAGCAAGAAAGATGGGGATCAATCCGCTCAACAACCCCAAAAGCAAAATCAGGAAGATTTG
>PBZZ01000062.1 GCA_002730365.1 Deltaproteobacteria bacterium | reverse complement strand
AATCGTTGTCAGGAAATCTGTCAACGAATCTGGAGATAGGCTACTCTCCCCAGGAAGCCCGCTACAAAAACGCTTTCGCAACGTACGAAAGCTCTCAGGAAGCTTGTTAAAACCTAAGCCTCCTGGTTCAGTGACGACCACGAACTCTCCATTCGAGAATGCTCACCAACAGAGAGAGCACAATCGTGATTCCCAGATACATCGCAGCTACCGTTAGCCAGATCTCAAAACTCATGAAGGTATCTGCAATGATGTCCAGTCCCTGAGTCGTCAAATCAAAGACAGCAATCACACTGACGATGGCTGAATGTTTGATAAGGTTGATCAGCACTCCAGTTAGTGGAGGCAACATCAATGGCACTGCTTGCGGCAGTACAATGTATCGATAGGTGTTCCAGCGGGATAGTCCAATGCTAGTACTGGCCTCCCATTGTCCTCTTTGCACACTCAGGATACCCGCTCGGATGATTTCTGAAGCGAAGGTTCCCTCAAAAAAAGAGATGCAGAGAACTCCAACCCAAAATCTGGGAATCTCCAGAATCGGAGCAAAGACAAAGTAGAACACATACATTTGCACAAGTAACGGCGTGTTGCGAATCACCTCCAGATAGACTTGTGCAACCAGATTCCCAATCCAGGATTGGGACATGCGCAACATGGCGGTCGTTAATCCAATCAGCAAAGTAATGATGATTCCGTAGAGCCCAATCTCCAAGGTTACGAAGAGGCCATCCATTAGAGGCCCCCAGATCAACTCCCCGTCAATGACCTTCCAAAAATACTTGGGGAGCCGATACCACTGCCAGTTGTAGCCCATCTGGGCGGCACCATTGAGCGTGAGCCAGATTAGAGCACCGAAGAATAGCACTAACTGACTAACGTCAAACCAACGAGAATTCCACCATTTGATCGAACGGGAGGGTGGTTTGCGAAGTTCGCTCATGCTGACTACACCGCCTTTCGATAGCTGAAGGAAGCATCGAATCGCGACAATACATAGTCTCCGCATTGTACAGGTTCATACTGTACCGCCTCCGATTCCGGAAAAACCTTTGCTGGATCAACCAGTGTTTCAAAGTTTGGATCCCAAGCAATCGCCATTGAGTAGCGCTCTACATTTTTTCGGTTGATCACGCGATGCAGAGTGGACTGAAAGGCGTTGTTCGTCCAACGAGAAAGCAGGTCTCCCACGTTGACCACCAGAGTATCTTCTAATGGATGAGCTGTGACCCACTCTCCTTGCCTGGTCTGCACTTCCAAACCACCCACTGAATCCTGCCAGAGTAAAGTCAGACATCCGTAATCTGTGTGTGGTGCCACGCCAAACTGAGTTTCACCAAGGTCTGACGATTGAGGCGGATAGTAAATCACTGAACTACGGGCGATTGGTTGATTAGTCGCTTGCAGAAAAACTTCTTCTGGTAGATCAAGACTCAGGGCAAAAGCCCGCATCATCTCTTTCCCACATTCTAGACCTGCTTCAAAAAAAGGATAAACAGATGCTCTGAATTCAGGCATTTGTGAAGGCCATTGGTTTCTGCCCAAAAAAGGATTTTCCTCCGTTAGATCGGGGTGTTCATCTGGTAGATCTAATCCCCAAACGAAGCTCTCTTTCAAATCTACTCTTGTGGCCTTTTCCATCTTAGCTTGGCCAACTGCTAGGAATCCATGGTGGTTATGGTTGATCTGCAGCTGATTTTTCCAATCTTTCGGCTGTTGAAAAAACTGTTTTGTTGCTCCATATGCCTGCTGGATCACCTGAGAAAGAATGCAATGGTTGCGGATGTAAAAAAAACCGATCCCCTCGGCAGCTTGGCGAAGTTGTCTTGCAACCTCCTGCATCGCTTGACGGTTGCCGNAGCGCAACGGGCGTACGTCAATTACTGGGATTTCATCAATNGTGATCGTTTTGGCTGCTGCGTAGCTCATGAAGGGACGTAGAAGTTNGTTTCAAATTACAGGAGAGNGTTCTTGTCGATACAGTTGCTGGATTAATTTTCGATGACTGAACAAGTATCCCTGTTCAAAGTTTTCCAAGTGTGATTTTAGATGTTGATGCAGAGCTGGCAGTGCACGGAATGGAATGTTGGGAAACGCGTGATGTTCTGCATGAAAGGGCATTTTCCAGGAAAGCCAGCGTATCGAATGCAGAGTCAGTGTCGTTCGTGTATTGCTTAGCAGATCGGCAATCCAAGGGCAGCCTCCATGCTCTGAAATCCGGATCAAGCGCATCACTGGTTCTGCAAGAACTCTCGGAAAAAGCCAATACCAGAACAGTAGAGCACTGCCTGATAGCAAGCTTCCCCCCAGCAGCAACAGATAGAACAGCAGCATCCCTTGTGCTTCGCGCTGAACTTTCTCACGAAGGCGCTCCGGAATGAAAGAGTGCTCTAGCTCAGAAAATTGACCTTGTGGATGGCGCACTAAATTTTTTAACACTCCCTTGAAGTAGGGGATTGCCGTGAGGTAATACCAATACCCCCAGAAAGTCCGTGCCTGTGGAATGCTTTCCGGATCTTTTTCAGGATGCTGGGTATAGGTGTGATGAGCAGCGTGCTCCAACTTGAAGTACAGCGGTGGGATCATAATCACTAGTCCTGTAAACCAAGCCACTGTCTGATTAAACCAACGGGTCAAAAAAGCTCTTTGATGTGTTGCTTCGTGGAAGGAAGCGAAGAGGTGAACCAGAACCACTCCATGGAGCGCCAAGCCAAAAACCAGCCACGGAGTTTCCATCGTTAATTGCAGAACGTACCCTGTCAGGCAAAGCAATCCAAGGTGTACAAATAAAAAAAGCAACCCTTGAGTGTCCTTTCGTTTTTGGAGTGTTTTCAGAACTTCGAGGCTAATCAACTGGCTTGGACGACGTTGAGAGTCCCCAAGGTTCCATTCGTTGATCGGATTAGTTTCCGACATAAATATTGAAGATGAGACAGAGATTGTAGAGAAATTATTTTGGGTGAGTGTAGTCTGATCGTTTTTCAGAGAACAAGATAAATTCTGAAAATCTACAGAGGGTAGCTAGGATAAAAGAATGAAAAATCAATGTGTTTCCTACTACCTAGGAGTTTCAAATTTCTTTCGGAGAAAGTAATTCGTCTTATTTCTGAAGACCTTGTATCCCTTAAAGATTGAAGAAAAATATCTTGGTCGCTATCATTTTTTTGAAAACTGTTCCGTACTCTAACGCAGCAGAACTGGTACATCGCATGAATCCAGCAATTTTGGCCTTCGATGACCCAAACCTAGTCACCTCAACGCAAGGAGCGTCATGGCAGAAGCAAAGCACACACAATCTTGGGCAGAACTAGCAATCGATCTCTACGACAAGTTGACCGGTCGCAACGCAGAAATCACCTATGAATTTGAGAACATGGAAGTCTGGGCACCCAGTGGAGTAGGTCAAGATGCGGAGCACGGGCACTGGAAGATCAATGGAATTCTGAAGATCCGCACCCGTGATGTGAAGCAATGAGTCGTCTGGAGTTTGAAGGCCGGGTCGAAATCGTAGGAAGTGAACAGGATCAGTTGATTCTTGTTGGCGAAGGGTCTGGAATTCACCTCCAGTTCACACGGCTCGCCACTCTTCGTAAACTCCAACCTTCCTGGAGATTCCTGATGCAACATCGCCAGACAATGGCGATCAACTTGGATGTGCTAAGGCTACCAATTCGGGTCTCGATTGCTCAGCAAGAAATTGCCTCTCTGTCTCCAGAGGAACAACCAAATTGGTTGGCTCGACTGATAGGACTACCTTATGGGAAGATTCGCTGGCAGGGACTAATTAAGACTCTACTTGGCTGAAGAATAATACTACAGGTGCGGACTCAAACCTTTTGGGTCTACACGCAGTAGGTGACTAAATGCACCAGCTCTAGTCCGGAAGCACCATACGATCCCGATTTTGGAAGGCCTCCATCCAGGCGGGATACTCAACTGGGAGCGCACTTGCAGAGTCCAAAGTTTCCAGTTCTGCTGAGGTCAGGGTAAGATCGGCTGCCTGTAAATTGTCCTCAAGCTGCTCCATTGTCTTGGCGCCAATGATGACGCTTGTGATGCCCGGTTGTTGAAGCAACCAAGTCTGAGCAATGCGAGCTACACTACAACCATGGGCTTCAGCAACTGGTCGCATCGCATCCACTACGCTGAACGCACGCTCTCGATCCACAGGTGGGAAATCAAAACTAGTCCGTCGGGCTCCTTCCGGACCATCACTGTTTCTATCAAACTTACCACTTAGCAAACCTCCAGCGAGAGGACTCCAGACCATCACTCCGAGTGATTCTTCGCGGCACATAGGTAAAATTTCACGGTCCAGGTCCCGTCCCGCCAAAGTGTAGTAGGCTTGCACCGACTCAAACCGGCTCCAGCGATTGGCTTTGGCAATCTCATTGGCTTTAGCAATGCGCCAAGCTGCCTGATTGGAAATCCCAATATAGCGCACTTTGCCGCTACGAACCAAGTCATCCAAAGACCATAAGGTCTCATCGATAGGCGTCAGTGGATCTAATCCATGAATTTGGTAGAGATCAATATGATCTAAGCCCAACCTTCGCAAGGAAGCATCCACCTCATGGTGAATATGAACCCGTGTCAACCCCATGCCATTGATACCAGATCGCATGCGTCCCCGAACCTTGGTTGCAATCACCAAGTCTTCACGAGGAATGCCCGTATCTCGAATTGCCTGGCCCAGTAGTTCCTCACTCCAGCCTTCATGGTAGACGTTAGCCGTATCAATAAAATTCACCCCAGCTTCGACGGCACACTTGAGTTGCTCATTGACTGCTTCTTGGCCCACTTGACCAATCGCTTCCCAACGACCTCGACCACCCCAAGTCATAGTTCCCAAGCAAATCGTCGAAACATAAAGGCCAGTCCGGCCCAATGGTCGATATTCCATTTTTGACTCCTCTCAGGAAGGTACTACAGAGACAGATTACTGACCTGTAAGTATACAGCCACTATATTCGACATGACCATCGGGCATAACTGTATTGCAAAGCTTGGCACCCAGCATCAAAGCCCCTGTCAACTGCGCTTTCTCCAAATTAGCACCATCAAAGTTCGCACCTTGTAGATTAGCATTCTCTAGGTTTGCTCCACGCAGATCCGCACCCTGGAAACTAGCACTCCGCATGTCTGCACCCATCAGCTTGGCACCTTGAAGGTATGCTCTCTGGAAATTGACTCGTTGCAGGAAAGCAATCTGTAAATCTACATCCCACAGGTTTGCACGCTGAAGGTTGCTATCAACCAACACAGCACCTTTCAGATTCTCATTTCTCAAATTCATGTCTGCCAAGTCACATTCCAAGCAGCGTTTGGTCTGCATCAACCGATCAAAGTGTGCCTGATTGAAGGCCCAAGCTATTGTACTCAGCCAAAAGCTAAGGAAAACAAGGATTGTCCTTTTCATGAGGTGTCCTGTTGAATGGATAAATTGTTGAATTGCACTGCGTCAGAAACCTTGGATTTCAGTTCTGTGGCAAGTGAGCAAAGAACAAACCTATCTCCCAAAGAATGGTAGAGCAATGCTGATTTCAAAATCAGCAGCGCACTCAAGCTTAGGGCATCTGGTAACCAGGCGTAGACTTTGAAAGAGCAACCTCTTCCTCTGTCATATCCTCGCTGATCCCTTCAAAAAGTGGAGACGATAAGTACCGTTCTCCGGTATCCGCTAGCATGCAGAGAATGACAGATCCAGGCTCTGCTTGCTGTGCAATCTGAATGGCAACCGCAAAGGACGAGCCACCTGAAATCCCAGTGAAGATGCCTTCCTGGGCAGCTAGCTTACGAGACCATTCAATGCCTGCTGCCCCAGCAACCGGAATCAATTCATCAAACAGTTTATTATCGATTGATTCTTGTAGTACCAGTGGGATGAAGTCTGGTGTCCAACCCTGGATTGGATGTGGCTCAAAGTGAGGGTGACTCACAGCAGGAGAGCCATCCGCATCACGTTGTTGAACGTGTTCACTACCAACAATCTGAGCGTTGGCCGGCTCACTAAGGATGATCTTCGTTTCTGGACGTTCCCTGCGCAGTACCCTAGCAACACCAGTGACCGTTCCACCGGTGCCATACCCAGTGACCCAATAGTCCAAACGCTCCCCAGCAAAATCAGCTATGATCTCACGGGCCGTTGTGTTTTCATGAATGTCAGCGTTGTCCTTGGTCTCAAACTGGTGCGCCAGGAACCATCTGTTAACTTCTGCGAGTTCCACTGCTTTCTTATACATCCCGAAGCCTTTCTGCGCTCTCGGTGTAAGAACAACTTTTGCTCCAAGAAAACGCATCAACTTCCGTCGTTCAATGGAGAAGCTATCCGCCATTGTCACTACCAAGGGATAGCCTTTAGTCGCACACACCATCGCAAGACCAATCCCAGTATTCCCGCTGGTTGCTTCCACCACAGTTTGTCCTGGCTTCAAATCACCCCGTTTTTCGGCTTCTTCGATGATACTGATCGCCAAGCGATCCTTAACGGATGCAGCTGGATTGAAGGCTTCCACTTTTACATAGAGCCGCACTCCTTCCGGAGCTAGTTTGTTGATTCGAATACAGGGAGTATTGCCTATCGTGTCAATAATTGAATCATAGAGCCGTCCCTGGCCGTTAGTAATTCGTTTATTATTATTTGCCATAAAATTCTCCTCTCAATAAAAGTGATGAAGATTTATTAGGCCAAGTTGGTAACAATAAGACGAATGGGACGCAAGCATATTTCTTGGTCACTTCTAAAAAAGTAGCCACATTTTTAAGAGAGTAGAGCTGGATTTGGCTGGACTTTCCAAAGGCTCACTTCATCGTGAAATTCTTCCTGAAAGCGATGTTGTTTCTGCTTTTCGCAAACTTCACTTTTTCTCATCAATAAATTTCGCTTGTTGAAAGCAAGTATGAGTGCTGCCCCTATCATTGAGGAAAGCAGAGTTTTGCTGCGCATTGGCTTACCCGTCGTAGTCTCAGGAGTACTGAATCTCTCCATGCAGTTTGTCGACACCGTGATGACCGGGCATGCTGGCCCAAATGAACTGGCAGCAGTCGCCTCAGCAAGTGCCCTGTTCCATCCGATCTTTTGCCTAGGCATTGGTGTGATGGTGGCCCTGACCCCAATTGTTGCTCAACTTGAAGGGGCTGATCGTATCCACAAAATTGGCCCCAGTGTTCGCCAAGGCATTTGGATCAGCATGCTGTTGGCTTTGCTGAGTATGCTGTTGCTGCCTTATTTGAGTAATTTGTTGCTCTGGATGGACTATGAATCCGAGGTTGTCAGAATTACCGATGGCTATTTGAAAGCAGTTATCTGGGGATTCCCTGCAGCCTATGCCTTTCTGGCCATCCGCCATAGTCTCGATGGCCTTGGTATCACCCGGCCCTGTATGTACCTGACTCTTTTGGGCCTAGCTGTCAACATTGTTGGCAACTACACACTGATCTTCGGCAATTTTGGTTTCCCAAAAATGGGGGCTGTAGGAGCGGGATGGACAACGACCATTGCGCACTGGGTTATTCTGATTGGAGCACTCATCTATCTTCAATCTAGTCAACGAAGTTCAACTATTCGCTTTCTCAGCCGCTTTGATTGGCCCATCTGGAGCTATTGGCGAGAGATTTTGAGGATCGGCATTCCAAGTGGGCTCAGTTCTGGGGCAGAAACCTTTATGTTTACCGTGGTAGCTCTAATGATGGGGAAGTTTGGTGTAACGGCCCTTGCCGCCCACCAAATTTCTATTAACGTAGCAGGACTGACCTTCATGATCCCCATGGGGATCTCAGCCGCGATCACTCAACGAGTGGGTAATGCAGTTGGCCAAAACAACTGGGATGAAGTGCGTTTTCGAGGATGGTTGGGAGTTGGAGTCTGCGTTGGTATCATGAGCCTGACCGCCAGCATCTTCATTTTATTTCCAGAGTCGATCATCGGGCTCTATACTAGTGATAATGCTGTCACTGACTTAGCAATAAGCATCCTTTGGATGGCGGCCTTGTTTCAGCTTTCCGATGGTCTACAAGTATCCTCAATGAGCGCCTTGCGAGGACTAAAAGACACACGCATTCCTCTGCTGACCAATTTGTTCTCTTATTGGCCTGTGGGAATGGGGTTGGCTTATCTCTTTGGATTTGTCTGGGAGTGGGGGGTGATTAGTGTCTGGGGCGGTCTGATAGCGGGATTAAGTGTGGCGGCTGTGCTGCATAGCCTGCGCTTTCATTTGCTGTCACACGTTCCAGCACCAAAATCTGTCATTCCCTAATCATCATTGGCCCCAAAGCCATACATCGAGTTAGAACTCTCGACTTTTCCTACTTAAACTATTTTTGGTGTTGCCTTTGCTTGGTTAGATCGCCTTTTATTTTAAATTTTTATCCCAACTCAGTCCCAGCTCTAGAACAGGGAGTTCAGCGACCAGGGACCCACGCTGAACTACGCCCATGAAGCCCGACTCAAAAAAATTCTTTCTCTTGGCTACCGTTTGTCTGCTTCCATTTTCTATTGCTTTTGCGCAGGAAGAAAAAGAAGAAAGCGGCAAAGATAAGACTCTCAGTTGGTTTGCAACCGGATCAGCTATTGCCGATTTCAAAGCTCAGAATTCGGACCTTTCTCTAAAGATGGATGGTACTCACAACGAAATCGCTTTCTGGCAGGATCGAGGATTTGACGGAGGATTATTTGATGGATTGCACTTACTCAGCTTGGAGTTTGAGGGGGAGGGCAGAGATACTTCTGGAAATTACCATATCGTCGAATACCGAAACCTGAGTCTAACCTATTCCCTGGGATATGATTGGGCGATGGGAATTGCACACCTACAACCTTATGCAGCAATCGGTCTTGGCCT
>PBZZ01000061.1 GCA_002730365.1 Deltaproteobacteria bacterium | reverse complement strand
AATAACATCAGTCTATTGCAATAAAATTATTGGTAAAGCAAATGGACTTGCTACAGAAAGATGGCGATGGTGGTAAAGATATCAAGATCGATCTCCTCCTTGTTTTTTTGAAATTATTCATGGTAATTTAAATTTTAGCCACCTCTATCCCTACCTCATTCTTCCCACTAAGAAACCCTTAACCACGTTAGCTTGAAGAGGATCGGTCAAATCGCAAAGTGCGCTAAGCCCCTTGGTGTTTACAAACATCAAAAAGAAATGCAATTTAGCAAAGTTTGTCGAAGTAGTGTCATAATCTTGATTGTTCTACTCCTGGTTGCGTGTGGCTATCGAACGGCACCCCAACCAGATCCAGAAAAGCCTCAGCTAAAGACTTTTCAAAATCCCAAGGCAATATTTAGAGGAGAAAGCCTTCGACTATCCTGGCAGTTAATTGAACCAGAATTGCTTAAGGAATTGGCTAGTGAAGGTAAGTTAGAGGATCACCGCTTTGAGATAGAAACTCTGATCAGAGAGGAACCTTGTTCGCGATGTGAATTGCGCGTTGGGTCAAAATACGTGCTTGATTTTAATTCTCCACAACTAGAACGTGAAGGAAACCTTTTCTACTTCTTTCCTCCCTTATCTGCTAATCCTCAGGAAGTTACTCTTTTCAAAATTCGACATGTTTTTATTCCAACTAATAATTTAATCTCAATATCCGATTACGTGAGTGCAGGATTGCCCACAAATTTTATTCGAGTGCCTGAATTAACTATTGAAGAGGTTAGTCCCAAAAATTTGGCCACAAATTTAGATTCGTTTTTGAAACAAAGCCAACTGCTTTCCAGAGATCTAAACAATATTAGATTAATCAAAATGGTTTGGAAACCACTTCCTGAAAATGTTGAATTTAGATGGCAGAATGACAAATTTCTTGCTCACAACCTAATGTACTATCGAGTCAATATTTATAGGAGTGAGGACGGTCGCCGATGGCCAGAGACTCCACTGACTTTGCAGCCAATACAAGAAAGCTTTGTTTTGGTGCCAGAATTGCGATCGGATCCGGGTCACTATCATGTGCGATGGGTTGACAGATCAGGGAATGAGAGCTTGCCTTCAAAGAAAATCACTTATGCACCGTAAGTTTTTACAAAATTGGATGATCCATTTCTCTGTCTTGATTGCAATTGTTGGGTGCACAAGTCCGAATTTACCTCTATTGCGGCAACCTCTGAACCGTGCAAATGTTGACTCTTTTGTCGAGCAGCAGGAAGAAAGGCTCGGTGAAGAAAAAAATAATTTAGATGCGGCGTTTGAATTGGCTCGTGGACGTTTGTTTCTTGGTGAAAATGAGCAAGCAGAAGGTGCGGTAAGAGTTGCAGTTCAGGGTTCGCCTTTGAACGCCGAATATCTTGAATTGTTGGGTATGGTTCTTTACGCGAGCGGACGTTATGCGGATGCTATCAAAGAATGGACCGCTGCTCTTCAGGTTGATCCGGATCGACTTTCTCTTTATTTAAATTTAGGACTTGGCTATGAGCAGATTCGTGAATACGGAAAGGCGGTGGTATCACTGGATGAGGCACTTCAACGTGATGAAAATTATGTTGAAGCCTATTTCCACATGGCTCGTGTTCAGATCAAACGCCAAAACTACAAATCTTCACTTGAGGCAGTGGAAAATCTACTCGTCTTGGAACCATCAAACAAAGATGCTCAACTTCTGAGATTGAGAATCTTTGTCGCCCAAGGAAACTATTATCCCGCAAGTGTATTGGCTACAGAACTTCTGGCCCAAGACCCCCAATGGGTTGAAGTCCTTCGAGAGCAGCTTCGACTTTTCTACCTTCAACAAAAACTAGATGACGCGCTGGCAAGAATCCAAGAGTTGGCTCGGTTGGGTAAGTTGGAACCAGAGGACCAACTCATTTATGCACTTCTTCTCAGTAATCAAGGTAATCAAGCTACGGCAAATCAAGTTCTTGAAGATTTGCTTAGGAGAGATCCCACCAACGTAGAAGCTTTGTTAGGCCGAGCGCAATTAAGCCTTCAAGTTGGTGAGTATCAGCAGGCTTTGGAATTGGTAGAGAAAGCTCTGGAAATTCAGAGTCAACGTGCAGATTTGTATTACCTCAGAGCGTCATTGCTATTCCAAAGAAGGGATTACCTGCGAGGTGATATTGCGCTAGCTAGAGCGCTTGAATTAGATGATCGCCCTTTGCCCTATCAACTGCTGAATGCGAGACGCAAGCTGATGCGCGGGGAACTGCAGCAGGTAGAGCAAATCATTGAGAAATTGAAGCAGCAAGACGCCACGAATGTTTATTTGCTGAGTCTGCAAGCTGATTTACTGGTCACTCAAGGGAGATATGATCAGGCAGAGGCACTGCTTCGACAGGCGTTGGTAGTTAGAGAAACATTTTCGCTGAGATTTTCTCTAGCTCGAGTTCTGTACCTGCAGAGACAGTATTCTCGTGCTCTGTCTTATACCGAGGACTTATTGAAAGATTCCCCGATTCATTGGGAGAGTGTATATCTAAAGGCAATGACTTTGCTGCAATTAGATCAGACCGATCAAGCACTGAAATTGTCTGAAGATTTTCTAGCCAGAGAGGAATCTCAAGGATTAGCACATCGTCTTGTAGCAGACATCAAACGCTATCGTGGCCAAGAACAAGCAGCCCAGGAAATTTTGGTTCGAGGCCTTGAGCGATATCCACGCCAATTTTATTTAATTGAAGCACTAAGTGCTTCTTACCTTGTAACCAGGCAATACATGGAAGCAAAGGTGATTCTGGAGAATGCTCTAAAAGCCGACTCTCCATTCCAATCAGTGTTTTTAGATCGACTTACCACAGTTTATCGACAGCTTAATGATCAGGTGGCTTACCAGAGAACCTTGCGTCAGTTTCAGCAACTGAATGATCCAATCTCAATTCAGCAATCTCTCTCAGTTCCACCTCTCTTCCAATTGCTTTCACCTGAACCGATGGAGAGGTTAATCAACTCTTCGTTTGTACAGCGAAATTAAAGGAAAATTAGAATTCTCTATGATCCGATGAAATGAGAGCTACAGCTGCTTAGCGCATTCGGAAAAGAAGTCTTGGTATACGATAGACTTACTTTGGTAAAACGCTACAAAATCTTTCTAAAATACTGAAATTAAATTTTAAAAAAATAAAAACCTATTAGGTAACTAGACCAAACCAACACCAATCAAACAGTTATGGCACAATCCATTTTCGAATTAAGCACAGATCAACTTGCTACAGTTGAGAGGGCTCTGCTTGAGATAATGTACCGGCAGGGTTGGATTGTGCCGTCTGGTAGTGATCCTGAGGCATCTCCCATGTTTCGAATCTCAATACCGGAATACATGGAGCGTCACTACAAGTCAAAGGAACATTGGGAGGCATGCCAGGGACATCTTAAAGAAGAGGAAGCTGAATTTGTCAAAAACCTACTGACAGAACTGCATGAAGGTGAGACTTATCAATTCGGTTTGAGACGCTTTCAAAGAGACAGATTTCAGCAGTTATTTAGCTTGTTTCAGGCTGAGCAAAACTTTGAAGCAACTGAACGCCAAGGAGTCTGGCGTAAGGAGTTAGAAACTTTAGATTACGGTATAGAAAGAGTATTGGACATCCTTGTTCAATTTGAAGATATTCGAAGTCTTGCAGGGTTGGAGCAGGCTTGGCTAACTCTCCGATATGCTTCTGCGGGAGGAGCACAAGAGTTATGGAGTGCCCATTTATCTGATGAGATAGATTTGGAAACATCTCGCAAACAAATCAGAGAAGCTTTGGATTCGTTGGAGGCAGCGACGCGTGACCAAACATTGATTCAAGTACTCCAGCTAGTTCAAGAAAGCACGGGTGAGATGCAAAAAGTAGAGGATACTCTATTGTGGACTCAGGTCGGAGCATCGGGGATCAGCGTGGGCATTGTGGACACCGATGAGATCGTCGTATTTGCTCACCAAGGAGAGGTGGATCAGTGGAATCGGGAGGAAGAGTTTTTAAGGTTAACGTTAGATGCACCACTTAAAGCAAGTACCTTAGAGGGACTCAGAGATGATCTAGGGGACTGGGTAAAGGTGGGTAAGTGATTTTAGGTATGATTAAACCTAGGACTGTAGCCCCCAACTATCGGAGGCTACTCACTCCTCCCTAGGTCAGCGAACTTGTCTGAAACAAGTTTGAAGGCCAAAAAAAGTTAACCAGCCATTCTAAGTGAGTCAAGGCAAATTCTAAATTTGCGCATAAATCTGCATTCCTAATCTTATAATATATGCTTAACTGGTAATTTGTCTTACAAAGCATCACGAATAATCAATAAATTCTTTTGGATTGCCTGTCTTTTACCACTTATTTGGATAGGAGCCCAAGTTACCGAAAGCGCAAACCCTGTAGAATATCTTGTTCATTCAACAGGCGACTGGGCAGTTTATTTTTTAGTGGGTGTTTTATGGCTTTCTCCGTTAAGAATTTTTCTTGGGAAGCGGAGTGGGTTTAGTTGGATCAAGCGAATTCAATCCCATCGAAGAAGTATTGGGCTAGCTTCGGCCTTCTATGCGATTCTACATTTTACATTACACGTTCTTGATAATCCTGAGTGGGAGATTTTGTGGAAAGATCTTCAAAGGGTCTACTTACTCACAGGATTCTTAGCCTTCCTAATCCTTTTGATATTAGCCCTGACCAGTAGCAATGAAATGGTCAGAAAACTTGGTGCGAATCACTGGAAAAACATCCACCGTCTAATCTATTTTGCAGCGGGTTTGGCTGCTATTCACTTATTTCTTAATGAAAAGTCGTCGAATCTTCAGGCACTGATTTTGTTTGTACCCCTAGCAGCTGCAGAATTTCTGCGATTGGGGTTCTGGTGTTACGGGTACTCCCAAAAAGAAAGATGACTTCCCGAGCGTTTTTATGTTTCTCTATTTCGAAACTCAGCCAACTGTCGGTCCGCGCCGCTTTTGTAGGCTTGCATGGGGTCAGCAGGTGCGGAAAGGTCTGCAACAATGGCGTCTGAGCGTTCAGACTGGGAGGGTAGGGACCAATCACTACTCGAAGGATAATTGGTTCAAGTCAGCTGACGCACTGCACTCGAAAATAAAAATTATTGAAGAAGAAATTACTGAGAAGGGATTTTCTCGGAGAAATCATCCATCTCTTGAGCAACTGAAATTTCCATTTCATGAGAATGAGCAGGCCACCCAAATTGAACTCTTCTCAAGCCTACCTGCCTAGCGATTGCCAAGGATTTGCTCTACTTTTGACACTAATTCTGGGTATTTTTCTCTCAGCTTTAGTCGCTTGGGCTTATCAAAGTTGGACTCAGAGTAAAGCTCACAGCAAAATCTTACTGAATCGCTTAAAAATTTATCTGGAAGCCCAGGCTGTTAATTTGTTGGGTTTGGATTCCTTTAGAAACATGCCCAGGATGTCCATTAAGGCAAACTCCGATAAGTCTGCCAGTACCCTCAACCCTAGGAGGGATTTGNCAAGCGCTAGCAAGTGAAGTGGATGGAGGAACAAACTTGCTGCTTGTTCNTGATTATCAAACAGTNACCCAGTCAGAAANCAGCATTGAATTGCTGNTTTCAAGCAATCAATTCGANGTGACTGAATTAGCATATCATCAGCAAGAATCTCCTGGCTTNCCACCCACNCTCATTTGGGATGTNAGTGAGGATCGAGAATTAGTTGAGACGAGTCTNCGACATTGGNTCTGNCTANCTGATTCTTGGACGAAGCCATCTTTTGATTTTTCNTANTCTGGATCAGCAACTGGATTGGTCTANTGAAAATTCCTGATTGCCTCAGACAACNATAGCTTTGTGACGCNACTAGCCATATTTGTGAATGGAAACTTGGTTTTGAATTTCCCTTNAGCGAGTGATTTTGAAGAAGTGGATTCCCAATTGTTGATCTATGAAGGTGGTAAGTTGATTCTACAAGCCCAAGAGGGATCTGGTCCGGTAAGTTTTAATGGACTTACATTTGTTGAGGGTGAGGAATGTATTCAGAAATATGTGTCTGAAATTTACCGGAGTGGCCACCTAAGCTGCACCGACAATCCCAGTAGTTTGGGTTTGTATCACATTAAGCAAAAGAACTGGGCAGGTGGATCTCTAAGACGCCCACTTCTTAGAGTTAGTGGAGTCAGGACAATTTTGTACATTACAATAGATCCAGGTTAATGGGGCCAAAGAGTCCCTCCCGAAAATCGTGTAGAAGCATCTCTGAAACTCGCTGAATATCTACATTTCCCCCTGTCCGAAAAAAACCTCGCTTAATTGCGATTTGGTGAAGAATTTCCTGAGAGCTTTGCAACTTACAGCCTTCAATTGTATATCGCTCTAAAAGCCTTTGAGGGAAACGTTTTTTACCGAGTTGAATCAAATAGTTGGCTAAGCTTTCGACACCAACAATTTCATCTCTGATGCCTCCAACAAGGGTTAGGTTCAATCCATCAATGGTATTTTGGATTTTAGGCCAGAGGATTCCTGGAGTATCCAGAAGTTCAGCATTTTGACCAAGAACAATCCACTCCTGATGTCTAGTCACTCCAGGCTTGGGACCAGTTTGAGTAGCCCCGCGACGAGCCAGAGCATTTATCAAACTTGATTTCCCCACGTTAGGTATGCCGATAACCATCAGTCTCAAAACAGGGGGGCGGATGCCTCTTTGTCGCAGATTTTCCCAGCGTGATTGCATCAGTTTTCTGGAACTAGGAATAATTTGGCTCAGTCCTTTTCTCCTTTTTACGTCCACAAATAGGAAGGGTTTGGTCGATTCATTTTTTAATTTTGACTCCCATTTCTTGATTTGATTTAGATCTGCCAGACCAGATTTATTGAACAGAATCAAAGAAGGCTTGTTGATCAAAAGATTTTGTAAATCAGGATTTTGAGAAGTGATGGGGAGTCTGGCATCTCTCAACTCAATGACAACGTCAACTCTTTTAATTTGATCCCCTACTCCTCTCAACGCCTTGCGCATGTGCCCTGGGAACCAGTGGATGTTTAACTTTTCAAAGTCCTGCAAGTCTTGAAAATCTTCCGTCACTTTAGAAGTTCCTGAATATGGGCTTCTACACTTAAAGCCAGTGCTTCCAAAGCATAGCCCCCCTCCAATAAGCTTACGATACGGCCATTTGCAAATTTTTCAGCGAGAGTTCTCATTTCTTTTGTAATTTCACGATAGCAATTTTCGGTGAGGTCCAGCATCGCTAGTGGGTCACGAACATGTCCATCAAAACCCGCAGAAAGAAGTATAAAATCTGGTTTGAATTCCTCGAATTGAGGAATGATTCGATTATGGAAAAATTCTAAATATTTCTCATCTGATGTGCCAGGAGGCATAGGAAAATTTAACGTGAATCCTTTGCCCGATCCAAAGCCATTTTCTTGGGTGAAACCAGTCCCAGGGTAACAAGTTCTGGGGTCTTGGTGTGTACTTGCGTATAGGACCTGTGCGTTTTCTTCGAAGAGATGCTGTGTGCCATTACCATGATGTACGTCAAAATCAAAGATGAGAATCCTCTGATATCCGCAGTTTTTTCGTAGAAATTCTGCAGCAATTGCTACATTGTTAAAGAAACAGAAACCCATCGCTGCGTCATGTTCGGCATGATGCCCAGGAGGACGGACAGCACAAAATGCATTGTCTAGTTTGCCGTCAGCAACTTGGATAACACTATCGAGAACTGCTCCCACTGCATGTAAGGCTGCGCCGTAAGTCCCAGCAGAAATTACACAATCTGGGGTTCCAAGTGTTTTTTTACCCAGTTCGATAGCCTCCATAACAGAATCGATGTGTCGCTTCGAGTGTAGCATCTCGATTTCTTTTGGTTCTGCGGCGCGTCCGGGACGAACCTCTAATTTATTTAAGAGACCGCTGTACCGCAGATGCTGATCGATTGCTCGGAGGCGATCCGCATTTTCGGGGTGATTGCCTGTGTCGTGTTCAAGAAAAATTGTGTTGGTGTAGAATCCAGTAGCCATCCTACTAGCTCAATTTGGTTTTAATGATGAGTTTTCAGGAAATTTTAAAAGTTCTGCCAATGTTTCTAATGTTGGAACAGAAACGTGATGCTGATGAGCTTTCTTGACCAAATAACCCTGAATATAATCTACTTCATTAGGTCGATTTCTTCGTCGATCCTCACACATAGAAGAGTAATTCGCACTGGTTTTATAGGCAACTTGTTCGATAAAAGTGAGAATTTCTGAAGGTTCAACTTCTTGATGCAATTCCAGTCTCATCACCTGAACCCCCTCTTGGACAATTCTCTTCCAAATTTGCTTAGAATTTGGATTATCAAGCAAGTCTCCGTTTCTACACAACCATAAAGCTGAAAGACTGTTGATGGAACAGTTGACCATAAGTTTTTCCCAAAGTTGTCTCAGGATGTTGTCAGTAAATAAAACAGGCAGCCCTGTCGCTTTGAGTTGTTTTAAAAGTATTTTTTTCAATGAATCTGGGACAGAGTTATCCAAAGTTCCAAAAAAACTGGAGCCTATTCCAGTGAGTTTCAGAAATGCCGATTCGTGCCAGTAAGCCCCATTGCTAGTTGATAGTATCAGAATAGGTTGCTCGGGTAAAAGCTGGCGGACTTCTTCAAAGACACCAAGACCATTTTGTAAGAGAATTATCGGGATCTGCTTTGAACTCAACACTTCTTGAAGTGGCAGAAGAGCACTCCTCACGGAATAGGCTTTAGTAGCTATAATCAGGGCATCTAAAGCGGGTAAACAGGGATTGTCAGATTTGATTGCAGAGGTTCTGCAATTTTCAAAAATATTATCCTTTTGAATTATACATTCTCGATAACTGGTATTTTGGTGCTGCAGGAGTAAAGTGCCTATTTTTGCTCGCTGAAGGTAATAAGTCCAAAGCCAGCCCATGGCTCCTGCTCCAAGGATTCCCCACTTTGGTAGAATTTTTCCATTTTCTATCTGAGAGTTGGATGCCATTTCAGAAGCAATCTGTGATGTGATGGAAGTCTTTAGCTGACGGCCAATGCCAATTTACCAACTTCATCCAAATATTTTACAATTTCCTTCACCTAATGAGGCAGAACCCAGCGGTTTGTTGGCAGTGGGCGGAGACCTTTCGAGTGATCGGATTCTGATGGCTTATCAACAAGGGATTTTCCCTTGGTACGAAGAAGGACAACCTTTACTTTGGTGGAGTCCAGATCCGAGACTCGTACTGTTCCCTGAGAAGATCCACATTACCAGAAGTTTAGCAAAAGTGCTGCGTAACAGGCCCCATCAGGTGCGATATGACACTCAATTTGCTGAAGTGATTGATCAGTGTGCTACTACTAGGGCCTTGGAAGGTACTTGGATCACGGGGGCAATGAAAAGTGCCTATATTCGCCTACACGAGCAAGGATTTGCCCATTCCATTGAAGTCTGGGAAGAAGATCAATTGGTGGGAGGACTCTATGGGATTTCTCTCGGACATTGTTTTTTTGGTGAGTCTATGTTCAGCAAAAAAAGTAATGCATCAAAAGTGGCCTTGGTTTCACTATCTAAGTTTGCAATGGAACAAGGATTGCGATTCTTAGACTGTCAAGTCACAACGGATCATCTTTTGAGCCTGGGAGCGGAGGAGATGAGCCGCAAAGACTTTTTGGAAATGCTCCAGCATGAACTGAATTACCCTACCCTACGGGGCCGCTGGATCCCCACTTAACGGAATCTTCATGGCTAAACAAAAAGCAATGTTTCTGCTGAAACTTTCCTATCCAGTAGCAATGATGATTTTGTTGATAAGTGGGTTCAGCTTAGTCATCAGTTTCTATATGGGTATGATCACGGGACAAAGCATACGCCAGTTACCGGAAACAAGTGTTGCGTCTCAGGAAACAAATCGCCCAAAGGCACCTGATCTCAAAAAAGAAGATCTTCGTTTTTTTGGACTGAGTGAACCCCAAGAAGATCAAATAAATCTAGATTTACCAAGGTTAGACCGTCTTCAGCAACGAACCGAGGCTCTTAGTTCTGCGGCCAACACACTTAAGAATTCTGCCCGTCCGACAGATCTTTTGCAGCCTCCTGCACTCCCGGCAGTATCCACTCCTAATCTGAAGTTGGAATCGGCCAATGAGGAAATTACTGAGTCAACCGATCAAGCCCGCGCTTCAGAGCCAAGTTCGAGTTATACTGTGCAAGTATTTTCTTCGAAATTGCGAAAGAATGCTGAGGATCTGCTCAATCAACTGCGTGAAAAGGGCTTCCCTGATGCGTACATTCATACGCACATTAATCAGGACAACAGTGTTCTCTACCGAGTGCGTGTGGGCAAAGTGCCCAAAGATAAAGCTGAAGATCGCGCCTTTGAGTTGCGGCGCTTGAATTTCATCGACTCCGTCCAAATCACAAGAATCTAGTCTAGCTTTATGATGCCTTCCTACTGGGAGACGACTAGGAGCCCCTATGCCTCTGTGCTTCTGGCGTTACCCCTATTGGTTTGCTACGAGATCTTATTGCTTTTGAGCGACACGGGAGGAGCCTGGCAGATCCGTAACGCTATGGATGTTTGGGTGCGATACGTTTTTCAGGCGTTTGAAATTCGGCCACAACACGTGACCTTTGTTTTGATAGGTATTCTGATCAGTGCCCTCGTCTGGCTTCGATTGAAAAAACCTGAGATGGGCTTGCCACTCAATCATGTGGGAATTTTACTTCTGGAAGCCTTCATTTACAGTATGGTTCTGGGAGTGTTAGTGAACCTACTTCTATACTCCAGTGTTTTAGATCTCTTGATTGGCAACCAGACAGCCCAAAAACTTGCCCTCTCGATTGGAGCGGGTTTGTACGAAGAATTTGTTTTTCGAGTACTGCTCTTGAATGGGTTGTTTTTCGGGTTACACCCCATTTTGCGAAGTACGGTTTTAACAGCTGTGATAGCAATCCTCTCCGCCTCATTTCTCTTTGCCTTGGCTCATTATGTAGGTAGTCTGGGTGATGAATTTGATTTGCATAGCTTCCTGTTTCGCTGGGTGGCTGGTTTATTGTTCACAGTTCTTTATTTTGTGCGTGGATTTGCTGTGACAGCCTACACCCATGCCTTTTATGATATTCATGTATTGCTCTGATGAAACAACACCCTTCAGGGAATAAATTTGACTAAAAATGCATTGGGACTTGGGATTGATACAACATTTGATGATACGTCGGTTGCGATCCTGCGTGGTCATCAAGAAATCCTGGCAAACCTGACATTATCACAATATCGGGACCATGCAGAATTTGGAGGTGTTGTTCCAGAAAGAGCGGCCCGTAAACACCTTGAAGTGATTCATGCTTTGATTGAGGAGGCATGTCGCAAAGCAGATATGAAGTTGGAAGACCTTGATTACATTGCAGTTAGTAATTTGCCAGGATTACTAGGAGCTCTTCTAGTTGGAATGATGGTCGCCAAAACTCTTTCGTTCTCATTGAGGATTCCTCTCATTGGTCTGAACCACGTTGAGGCGCATCCCTACGCTGGTGTTCTTTCAGGCGAACCTTTTCAGTATCCAATATTGCATTTGGTAGTTGCTGGAGGACACACTCTTCTGATGCATGCAAGAGATCACTTCGATTACGAAATTGTTGGTCGAAGTATGGATGACGCAGCCGGAGAGTGCGTGGACAAGGTCGCAAAACTCTTTGGCTATCCAATGCCGGGAGGCCCCGTTGTAGACCGTTTTGCAGTCGGTTATCCAGGAAACAGGTACGATTTTCCAAGTCCTCGTATTCATGAACCAGATTTTGATTTTTCATTCAGTGGGCTAAAGACCGCACTTCTGCGGTTTAAAGAACAAGAACCCGAAAAGGCAAAACAAGATGAGCCAGAAGTATTGGCCTGTTTTTTTAGGAGTGTGGCTCGTGTTTTGGTCCAGAAGACGTTCCGAGCTTTAGACACCTACGGCTTGAAACGCCTCTCAGTTTCTGGAGGGTTGGCAGCCAGTAAATTTCTCAGAAAAGCCTTTGAGGAGGAAACGAAAAAGCAGGGTATCGAGCTCTGGTATCCTCCACCTAAATTATGTACAGATAATGCCGCAATGGTTACTTGTCTAGCTTCCTACCGCCACGCAGCAGGCCTCTTTGACGATTTGCTCATGGATGCACACCCCAATCTCTTAAGCTGACCGAGCAAGATTAGCTAACACTTTTGTAAGTAATGAACGCCTGCACTCCCTCTGTAGTTCCAAAATGCATTACCGACGACAATTGTCTGCCCTGTCACCTCCATTGCTGATGTCCTTGAGTGCTTGTGTCGATTCTCACGTACTGGCTAAGAATCGCCCTGCCCATCACGCAGAAGATGGTTTTCAAAATAATTATCTTCCACCTGAGAGGATGACCAAAAGCTTTTCCAAGTTATGGCACTAGCATCAAAATCGGATTGAACAAGAATCTGTTGAATTTGAATTGATTAAGCCAGACTCTGATTTCCTCAGAGAAAACCGAACGGTCCCAACACTGACATGGATTGGATATTCGACATTCCTCTGGCAATATCAAGGGATCAATTTGATTACAGACCCCCATCTGACTCAACGAGCATCGCCAGTAAATTTTTTGGGACCACAGATACTGATTGATATCGTCATTATCTCACACAACCACTATGACCATTTGGATCGTAAAACTGTATCGGCTTTGGTAGAATAACATATAGCAAATCAACTTCTCTTTTAGGTGCCACTAGGTTTGAAAGATTTGTTTGCTGATACTGGTATCAACGAAAAAGTGATCGAACTTGATTGATGGCAAAGCTACAGAGTTGGTGACTGGCAGTTGAACGCCGTACTGTGCAGCACTGGAGTCGCAGAGGATTATTCGATACTAACAAGACACTTTGGGCCGGTTGGGTAGTAGAGGCGCCTGAAC
>PBZZ01000060.1 GCA_002730365.1 Deltaproteobacteria bacterium | reverse complement strand
TCCTTAACACGATCCATCGTGTTACCTGCATGGCGCAGTGAATTAAGTGAGGAAATATTATGCTTGATGCGCATGGCCTGACTCCAGGGTGAATGTTACGGTGAACAATCCAAAATGTTCTATGTCCCTGTTATCGACAGATTGCTGAAGAACTTTAGTCTGAATTTCAAAAAATTTATGTGGTTTGGATGCTTTTAGATTCTGTTTGCGATGGTCGTCTAGAATTTAACAGATTCAGACAGAAACCGAGGTGTCTTCGCACTCCTGTAATTGGAATGCTTTCTAACCCTACGCTGAACTGGAATCCTCGACTTGAGCATGGCGTAGTAATTTCATTTTTACTATTAGCAGAGTGTATTTTTCATAAAAAAGTTTGTTACACCTTGTTTCTCCTTAAACGGCTTCCTCCAGCAAAAGCATCTTAAGACAGCCTTGCAATGAACTTATCCCTGAAGCTCAACTATCATCTCGGAACTACTTTTGCGCTGGGTGGAGTTGCCCTGATATGGTTTCTGGGGATTGGGGGGAGAGATCTCTATCTGCTTCCTTTACTCTGCTGGTTACCCTTTGCAGGGTGGCGTATCTGGAAAGATAAGACCATTTTCATCATCACTTGGCCATCACAGAGATTAATTAACAGGGCTTTTTCATATGGGAAATGGGCTCTGGGAATATTTTTTCTCCTTTGTTGTTTGCGAGCTTTTCTGCGCTATCTCAGCTTCCAATGGAGCATCTGGGATTCTGGTATCTTCAGCAATGTTATTTATAATATGTCTCAAGGTGATATGTGGTGGTCTCACTACGAAGTACATCCCTGGGCTGATCATTTTACTCCCTCCATTGGAATTCTCGCTCCATTCTACTGGATTCATCCACATTTTGTATGGATCGTCCTAGCAAAGATCATTTCGTACGCTTTAGTCCCTTTGGGGTTCTGGCAAATTTCTAAATTTCAGAATCAGCAAGTTGACAAAGCCGTCATTCTCACTTTATTGGCCAGCTCAGCCTGGCTACTCTGGTACAAACCTGCTGTAAATAGTCTGTGGTTTGAATGGCAACCCTCCTGTTTGGCTCCTCCGGTTATTGTTTTCTGCTTCCTTTGGCTGCAGAAAAAAGAGTGGATTAAATTCAGCCTCGGTCTCATTTTTCTGTTAGGACTCAAGGAACATATGGGGGCTGTATCAGTTGGGTTTGGTTGTTATTGCATCCTGGCACAACGGAATAGTAGAAACATAGGAATAATACTTATTGTGTTAGGTGTAATTAGTATGTTTGGTCTGACGTATGGGCTTAAACCGTACTTCCTAAATGGACTCCAAGCTTGGACTACTCCAAAATTAGATTTTTTTGGGGATGTCTCTGGAAAATCTATTTATTTGTTCAAGATGCTACTCCCCTTGGGGTTTTTACCTCTCATTTATTTCAGAATTGGGATATTAGCATATCCAGCAATATCGATTAATCTTGTAGGAAGGGAGGTAATGAGGAGTTCCTCTCATCACTACGATGACGTTAGTTCATCACTTTTATTAGTAGCAACTATTATAATTTTAAGCACACAAGATTGGCAAAAATATTGGAAATTACTCAAAAGTAGGACACAACAGATACTTCTATTGGCTTGGATTATTGGGACATTCTTATTGATGCCTTCTAGTGTAGGTCAGGAATTGAAGAGTGCTTGGCCAACATCAAAGCACTTTGAAATACACCAAGAATTAAGTGAGGTTAAAAAGCAGTATCCTCTTGACCATGGAGTTGCTGTCCAAAGTTCACTGGGAGTTCATTTTCCGCAAAGAGAAGTGAATTACATTGCTGGATCCAGCCAATACCCATGTGGAGAAGAACAAGCAGATCGATTCCATCAACTAGCTCTAAAGAGAAAATACTGGTTATTGGCCAAGCAAACCAATGCGTTTATGATTGAAGATCTAGAAGGTTGTATCAGTAGTTTAGAGGAGAACAAAAATTTTGAACTAATCAGTGAATATCATCATATTTCTCTTTATGTTCATAATTCACCTAAGTTGCTAAATTAAATTTTAGTACCGAATCAGTTTTTTCTTTAATTGGTGTCTCATTCTCTTAGAGAGGGATGTCCTTATTTTCTCTCCAGTAGTACCATTAATCCCTTCAATCAGTGGCAGTTCCGGCAACAACTCCCATTTTCTTCCCTTGCTCATACCAGAATGAACCGCCTGAGCAAGCACATGTTCAAAGTAGATTTCTTGTCGATCATCAATTAACTCAAATTTTGGGAAAAAATCTTCTTCAATAAACCTTTTACTAGCCGCAAAGAACCTTGCATCAGCTGTGGAAAGATTTCCTCGCAAATCACAAATAACCTCTGCATCAGTTTGGTTGACCTTCTTCACTAGCTCCACAACATTCTTGACTACATATCGTCCTGTGATTTTAAGTGCCCGTGTCCCTTCTTCCTGTAGCCATTTGGATCGAGAAAAGGCTTGCTGAATGATGGAAAGCTCCCCACGGCCCTTACCATAGCTTGGCCAGTCATTTGATCCACATTTTTCTAGTAGCTCTAATTCAATACCTGCTTGGGCTGCCTTCTTTTGTGCCGAAGCTAAAAACGTCAGATCATCACCCGAGTTTTCAGTAAAGATGATTTTTTTAAAAACTCCAACCTCCAAATAAAATTCGAGTGTATCCAGATACTGTTGACAGCGATCGTCAACAGAATTCACCGTTACATTGATGGTCTCGCCAGGATTAGTTGTGGCTGTAAGCAGTAGAGGAATAGACATAGAGCCAAGCTTTTGGGGTGAGAAAATCGAATCGCTGGCTAAACTAACTGAGACAAATGCTGATGTACAACTGTTTTGGGTAGCCTAGTCTGTGTCTACAAGACAATCGATTGGAAAGAGAAGTTCTGAGATCTATTGAGTTCCCTTGATAATCACCAAAATTACTCAATATGAGCGCTCATCTGTGAATCGAATAGACTTAAGCAATCGCGGTAGGAGCCAAATCTCCAATAGAGGCCTCCAATTCAATTTGTTGTTCTTTCTCTCTTCTAGTTCTTTGGAGAGGTGTAAGAGTGTCGAATTCATAAGCAGGATCTGCTTCCTGTTGTTTGACGACCTCTAGCATCTCTTGCCAAGAACTGATCAGGGTACGAGGTTGGGGCATGTCTTCAGCGACTGCCTCATACAATTTTTTCAAGTTGTAGCAAGGGACAGCCGCAAACATATGATGCTCCAAGTGCCAGTTCATGTGCCAGTACAGAAACTCTGAGATCGGATCCAAGGTGATGGATCTGACACACTTTCGAAAATCGGAAACATCGCTTTGTAGACCACAGTGCATCGGAGCCCCGACGAAATAGCGTAACCAATTGCCAATGAAGGGATGCAAGGAAACAATCAGAATCAAAATTGGATAGCCAATTAGAACAGCAAAAAGTGCGAAGCTTAGGTGAACAGCGATCAGGTATCTGGCCCAATGCACCGCTTTCAGGCGTTCTTCCGGAAATTCAGCATATAATTCTGCTCCCCACTCATTGTAAGGTTGTTCCATTCGGTCAGCAGCAACTCGAAAAAGCCCACGCATCGTTGGAAATAAGCCCCTCGATTCAAACCCACCCGTGATATTGAAAGTAAACAACTGAAGCAAATACAGGAATCTTAGCGATGGGGTCTTGGGCAGTACCACTTCTTTGTCAGCAATACGATGCAGCGTGAAGCGATGATGATAACTGTGACTCATCTTGTAGATGTGGAAATTCTGCAACCCAAGAGTCGAAAAAATCCGCAGAAAGATTTCGTTCAAGCGCTTGGTTTTGAAGACCGTCCCATGACACAACTCATGGTGAGGAGCACTGAAGAATGTCCCCACCGTCCCATGAAGAAAAATTGTGAGCAGGAAGCCTAACCAAAGCTGTTCAACTGCAAAATAGAAACTAACTGCACCAGTGAGCAACCAGAGCCCCAGATGCCCGAGCGCCATCTGAAATCCTTGAAAATCACTTGGTTTAGAGAGTTCTCGCAAAACAGTGGGATCAATTGGACAGCGATACCACTTTATGCGCAGTTCCTTGCGAATTTCAGACATCGGTTTTTGGACTTGTGCACTCATTGCGAACTTATTGGAAAAGGGTCGTCAAACTTCTAGAGTATTTCATTCTGAATAGCCTTNTTAGACTCAAATTTATCAATCAGAATGGGAACAAGCCCTTTTTAGATCATCCTTGNGAGCACANTTCAACTCTCTTTTTGTAGAANGGCGTGGCACAGTTCCAGAACAGGTTTTTCCATCAATTATGAATTTGAGTTCGTCTTTCCTCTTTTTGTTCAGTGGAATGAAGCCCCAAATCAATGTTGTCTGGTTCAAACGAGATCTACGCCTAGAGGATCACGCTGCTTTGGCGCAAGCTTCCAAAGAGAAATTGCCAGTGTTGCTGCTCTTTGTCTTTGAACCATCGCTTTGGAAAGATCCACATACAGATCTCCGCCATTGGCGCTTTCTCTATGAGTCTGTTGTGGACTGCTATCGGCAGTTTCGAGATCGTGGTGCCAGACTCTACCTATTTCATCGCGAGTGTGAAGAAGTCTGGATGTTGTTAGCCGAACAATTCCGGATCAATACAGTTTATAGCTATGAAGAAACAGGGTTGGAGATCACTTATCGTCGTGACCGACAGCTCGCCCGATGGTTCGCTGATCGAGAAATTCGTTGGGTAGAGTTCCCTTGCAATGGCGTCCAGCGCCGATGTTTGAACCGGGACGGCTGGGATAAGAAGTGGAAAGTTCAAATGAGAAAATCTCAGCATCAAGTGGATTGGTCTGAGTGGCCAGGAGTTGATCTGGATTCTGAATGGTATGCAGAACACAAGGGACCCGAATTGCCAATTGGAGTGAATCAAAACCATTCCAGCTATCAACCAGGTGGTGCGAAACAAGCGCAGTTAGCTCTGCATCAATTTCTCCAAGCGGGTGGACATGGCTACTCACGGCATATTTCCAAACCACTGACTTCTTCTTTACACACCAGTCGTTTAAGTCCGTATTTGGCATACGGCTGCCTGTCAATGCGACAGGTCTGGCAGGCCCTTCAGCAGGTCCAGCATCCTCGCAATTCCTTTCGTGCCTTCGAATCACGCCTGCACTGGCATTGTCACTTCATTCAAAAATTCGAAACCCAACCAAACATTGAGTTTACAGATCTCAATCCGGGCTATCGCAATTTTCCATGGCAGAATGATGAACAGCATCTGCAAGCCTGGCGAAATGGGCAAACCGGTATCCCTCTAGTAGATGCCTGCATGCGCTGTGTTGCAGCGACAGGCTTTCTCAATTTTCGGATGCGGGCCCTGCTGGTTTCCTGCTTGACTCATCTGTTGGGTTTGAACTGGAAGTTAGGGGTGGAGCATCTAGCACGGTATTTTCTTGATTTCGAACCTGGAATTCACTATCCCCAGTTTCAAATGCAGGCGGGAGTCACAGGAATCAATACGATCCGCATTTATAATCCCATCAAGCAAGCCTTGGAACACGACGCTGAGGGAAAGTTCATCCATCAGTGGGTTCCAGAGTTGGCTAAAGTGCCGATGCCTTGGCTCGCTGCACCTTGGGAATTGGGCTGGATTGATCGCAAGTCAATGAACATTACGCTGCCGACAATTTATGAACGACCTGTTGTCATGCCTCAAGTTGCAATGGCTAGAGCTCGACAGCTTTTTTGGTCCTTCAGGCAATCTGACGAAGTACGGAGGCATCGGGAGCACATTCTCCAAACACATGTGAGCTCTCCTAATTCAAGACGCCACCAAAGCCGCACTAAAAAATCTCGTGTTGAAAAGGATAAGTTGGTTCAGCAGGAATTTGAGCAGGTTCAGGAAATGGATAGGATGCCCACTTGATTGGAAGCCCAGTTTGCGGCTTGAGTAAATATGAGTATGAGGCTCAGAAGATCATCCTCAAAGCTTCCGGCTTAGAATCATGGCTTTCAAAAAATCAGTTTCTCTAGGGTTAATTCAACAAATCAATTGGGTAACGGTTCTGGTTGAATCATCCGCTCATTTGCTTTGATAAAATCAACACCTCCTGAAGGAGCGTAGCGTCTTTGGGGATCATTTTGGAAACCAAAGGCTGTTGGAGCATACTGAACAATGTAGCTCCGGCGTAACCGCTCTGTTTGATTCATTCCGCTGCGGTGCATGGTAAAACTGGAGAAGCAAACAATCGAACCAGCCGGCACTGCCATCAACGAGCCAGATTTTTCTCCAGAGTAACCAACCATCGCTGCTTCATCCTCATCCCACCAGTGCTCTACCAGCTTACCCTCTCCGAATTCATCGAAGGGAAGCACAGAGATGGTTCCATTTTGCGCAGACATATCATCCAGGGCAATCCAGCAGGTCAGGTAAGGCTGATGCAGTTCGGCCCCTCCTCGATAGACCGAGTAGCCACTATCCTGATGCCAGGCAAAGCGACTGCGCTGATCCTGCCCTTTGACCACAAATTGTTCATTGTGAAGATAAACCGTCTCGCCAAGCAATCCTCTGGAAATTTCAGCCATCACATCCCCAAACAGAAAGCGGTCGAGTTCTGAATTCTGTTGTCTAAAACCACTGACAAAATAGCGTTTGCCGAGCAGATTGATTCCCTCTTCCTCAATTCCTAAGGAGCGCATCCCACTGGCTTTCCAGTCCACAGCTTCATCACATCGACTTTGCAGCCACCCAAGTACAGATTCACTCAGAATTTTCTCTAGAACGACATATCCCTGCTGCTGGAATTGAAAACGTTGATTTTCAGTAATCATGGATTCTCGTTATTTGGTCTGGGCTGCTAAGATTTGCATCATCAGATCTAGCTCATTGAACAGTTGCCACTCTTTCTGGATGACACCGTTTAGGACCTGCCATTGAGTAATTCCCCAAAGCTGACAAGTCTTACCGGTAGGACTCCGATAAACCCCTTCACCCAAATGAGTACCCTCTGCGCTCCAACGCGTTGAAATTAGCCACCCATCGAGTTCATTGCCCATCCAATAGACCTCATCAACTTGCAACTGTAAGTCGGGGAAAACACTACGCAACTTGTTCACATAACTTCGATAAGCGGTGCTGCCAGAAAAGGTACGCTCAGTCGCGCCCTCGAAGAACAGGTTCTGGGCATATGAGTTTGCAATTACTGACTGATCCCCATTCCAAACATTATCGTGAATTTCACGAGTAAAGGCGTCAGGATCAAATCCTGAAGATGGCTCTGCTTGTGAAATTGGAATTGCTGGAGAAGTCGCTGAACGAAGTTGATCCCAATTCTCCTGAGAACGAGGCCAACCGGCAGGAGGATTTTTCACTAATCTGGTAGCCTCTTCCCAGGGATCGATCCCAAGCTGTTGTAGCATTGCAGAGGTGTTGTAAAGCACGTGTTCCAGAAAAATATCGTTCTGGAGAGAAACACAGTTCGCAATCACGAAAAAATTCACTGTTTTGCCAGTGGCGTTACCGTATCTACTTGATCCAGTATTCGTGCCACTGATGCGTGTAAGGTGGGAGGTATGAAACCCAATTTGGTCATTTCCTGCCCAAATTACTTCTTCAGCATCAAGAATAATATCAGGGAAGGCCGCTGTTGTATGGTGGGTATCAGCAATGATCTTTTGGTTACCAAGTTGAAGTCCGTAGTCATCGAAAACCTGGCTGTCTGGTGAATAGCATTCACCGATGTACTCAACCTCACGGTCATTGGTTTCCCAAATTCGATAAGTGATGCGAACAATGTAGTCAATGATGTTTCTATATGTTGGATCAAAACCTTGTAATGACTGGGTGATACCAAGATTTTCAGGTATTCGAATAGTGCAACCAGAAGTGTAATTGCCCAATGAAACAAGATAATCCATTGGCATATCTGAGCGTTGCAATGGAAGAGCGTCATGGGAACGTGAGCGTCCCTGCCTAACTGGAAAATTGGATTGCTTCATAAACTGGCTCCCCCTCAACGCTTTCGTCGTGCTCGTAATCGGGCGCCCATTCGTTGCTTGGATTCCTGTGAGCCATCATGGAAAGTACCAAACAGGTGGTCCCAAGGCATATCAAGGTTGCCGTAGTTACATTCAAAATAACGATGATGCAGGTAGTGGAAGTAGTTCGTGTCTATTTTAAACTTATTTACCTGAATCCTGTTGAAGCCTGTGTGTCCCCAAGTCGGACTAATGCCAGCATGGAGCAGATGAAAACAGGCATGAATTGGATGTGAGGGAATCACCCAGTGCAGAAACACCCCAGAGAGATAGAGAAGATGCTCGATCGGATGCATCGACAAACCAGACCATGGGCCAGTGTTGGTGTTTTTATGATGCAGATAGTGGGCAGCATCATAAAGAGGCTTCCAATGCGTCAGCCGATGAGTGAAGTAGAAGTGATGAGCCCGGATATGAGGAATCAGCAGGAATAGGAAAGCAATGTAAATTGGTGATTCCAGCCACTCCACAGGAAACAACACATAACCATTGGCAAACATCCAGTAGGTCAAAACCTCGTACAACGTCCAAATACCACAACCACTGACAATCCCGAAGAACATGTTCTCCCAGGTCTGATTGCTAAACCAGAAGCGAGGGTCATTTTCTCGCAGACCCTGCTTGTTGAATTGAAAATCCGATCCTTGCCCCTTACGCACATATAGCCAGAAATGAGAGCTACCTGTCACCAGGAAAAGTAACCCGACATTACGCAGGTAAATGAGGGCAACCCAATCCCAGGCTAAGGTCTGCATCGTAGCCAGGCTGGGAGTTAGTAAGAACCAAGTGAATAGCCCCAAGCCAGCGTGAATCAGCGCAATTGGTCCGAACAGGTAATTTTTCAACCACTTCAGAGCGACTTTGGGCTGGAATGGCCAATTGTAGGGTGTCTCACCTTTAACAAGGGTAGCAGGCTTCCAGTCTACCTGAGTTTCTGTTTGTTCAATTGTAGTCGCTGTCATGACCATATCCTGAAGTCTGGGAAAACCAATCGTTCTCTAAACCTTCCCACAATGGCAGTTTAGAAGTATCTCAAACAATTTATTCAATCGTTCTTTTCATCTTTGGGAGGCAAGTGTGGCAAGAGAAATAAATTTTCAAAATGCTTAAGAAAGGACTCGGTAAGCTTTAGTTGAAGCCTTCCCACATGTTCACAGGATGGCTCCAAAGTTTCCTACGCAAATTAGCTGTTCAATGCCGCCCAAACACTCTGAGGTGTCAAAGGCATTTCCAGGTGTTTGATCCCGTGTTCACGAAGAGCATCTAGTACCGCATTGACCACGGCTGGCGTAGCTCCTACGGTCCCTAACTCACCAACACCCTTGGAGCCTAACGGATTGGTGCGGCATGGTTGCTCACGGAACAAGTCGGTCTGAATAGGCGGCATGTCATCAGCTCGAGGCATTGCGTAATCTAGGAAAGTCGAATTGATGAATTGCCCACTGTCATCATAGATAGTCCGCTCCAACAAAGCTTGTCCAACGGACTGGGCCATTCCACCATGAACCTGTCCTGCGACAAGCATTGGATTAACAGCATTACCCACGTCATCTACCGCTGTCAGACTCACCATCTTGACCATCCCCGTTTCAGGATCAACCTCCACTTCCGCTACCTGGGCACCGTTCGGCCAACTTGCCACGGGGATTGTTGTGCTGGAAGAGACCTCAATCTTCTGCTCCGGTTGCTGAAGTGCCAACTCGAAGAGTCCAATGCCTACGTTGGTACCAACTACCTCAAAGCGCCCCTCCTGATAGACGAGATCTTCAGGAGAAGCTTCCAAGTTCTCAGCAGCCAACTTTTTGGCAGACTCCATGAACTTCAATACTCCCTCATGAATCGCTGAGCCCCCGATATAGAGTGAGCGAGAACCGTAGCTTCCGTTGCCCTTGACCACGTCAGTGTCACCTTGCACCACATTGAGTTGCTCAAGTGGTAGGTCCATCTTTTCAGAAAGTAACTGTAAGTAAGCAGTCTCAATCCCTTGACCCATAGCCTGGGTGCCTGAATAGCAGGTGAATTTCCCAGCTCCCGAGGCTTCCATAGTTACATCTTCAGACCAGACAGCCCCAGTCCACTCGATGTAGCAAGAAAGTCCTCTACCTCGCAGTTTACCCTTTTCAGCTGATTCTGCCTTGCGGACTTCAAAACCATTCCAGTCAGCTTGTTCGAGAATCAGGTCGAGCACCGTATTGAAGTCACCGCTGTCATAGACCTCCCCCAAAGGATTGGTGTAGGGCATCGCATCGACAGGAATGAAGTTCTTGCGACGCATCTCAATCGGATCTACTCCAAGCTCATCAGCAGCTTTTTCCATCAACCGCTCCATCAGGTAAACGGCTTCTGGTCTTCCAGCTCCGCGGTAGGCAGCCAGTGGTGCGGTGTGAGTGGCATATGCATCGGTAACTAGATAGTAAGCAGGAATGTGATAAACCGAGGTGGAGACTTTTGGGCCTACTTCCAGAGGAATCGCAGCGCCAGCGCCTGTTGGGAACGCCCCGAGGTTGCCAAGATTATGCAGACGCATTCCGAGGATCTTACCATCAGCGCTACAGGCCAACTCAGCATGATTGATTTGATCACGCCCGTGCCCAGTTGCTTGGAAATCTTCAGTGCGGCTACCCCGCCAACGGATATTGCTCTTTAGCTTACCAGAGGCATAAATGACCACAACGTCTTCAGGGTAGGTCATCGCTTTGACACCAAATCCACCACCAATATCTTCAACGATTACATGGAAGTTCTCAGCTTTCTCACCAAAAATTCCAGGAAGAGTTCCAAGTAGTCCGTGAGGATGCTGATGCCCAATACGGATGGTTCTTCTACCAGAATTTTTGTCATATTCACAAATGACTGTGCGAGGCTCCATTGCATTGCCAACCAACCTGTTGTTGGTCAGCTCTAACTTGGTGACATGGTGCGCTTTGACAAAGGCCTCAGCCACAGTAGCTTCATCTCCAAACGTTTTCTGAGCAACAATGTTATTCGGAGCATCCTCCCAAACCAGAGGAGCACCCGGTGCACTAGCAGCCGCAAGATTACCTGCGACAGGTAATTCGTCATATTCAATTTCAACCAACTGTGCGGCATCCACGGCTTGAGCTTGGGATTCCGCGACAACAGCTACGACTGCTTCTCCTACATAGCGCACAACTCCATTGGCGAGCGCATGCCATTCTGGCTGAGCCATCGGTTTACCATCCGGTCGCTTATATCCTCCTGCAATCGGTAGAGGTTTGACCCCATCAGCCAACAAATCTTCAACTGTGTAGATTGCGATAACTCCTTCACTTTGGAGTGCCTCTTCCTTATCTATGCTGGCAATTCGTCCATGCGCCAGATAAGAACGGATGAAGTGTAAGTGTAACTGGCCTACTGCTGGACGGTTATCCGTAAAGCGTCCCTTTCCCAGAATCAGGTGCGCATCTTCCACCCGACGGAGGGAACTTCCAGTTTTGGATTTAGTAGGATTGGGGGTTGTGGCGAGTTCAGTCATTGAGAAACTCCATAGATTGTAAAGGTGCCAAATTCTGTCCGCAAAATAATCAGACTCATTGATTATGTCAAATGAGAATCACACGTATTTGAACCAACTCTCTTTTTTGAAGCAGATCTTATGGGGTCAGTGCGTGATAGACTACATTTCTAAGATACTGAAAAAATAAATGCTCTGGAGGAGGAATCAGTTAGCCCATCTGAATCAGGATCAACTCCTCTTAAGGATCGATCAGAAACTTGGTGGAGGCCCAGGCCTGCCCAACCATAACTTCCTTAGCTACCCAAGCTCATACTCTGTGCAGGATCCATATTGACCGACACCCATAATCCCCAGCCTTCTCCCTTGAGAGGATTATTGCGAATTTCCAGTGGGAATAGCTCTGCCGGGAGATGATTAACTTGCATCAGTTCAATGGTCTTGTGGCTCAGCAGACGCTCCCCCTCCCACTTACCATATTGAAGCAGCATGCGCGCAAGCTTCAGATAGTCCAGAGCCGCAGAAACTAGCCCGTGCCCACCACGTAGGCAGTTGTATGGAGCCCTATAAATCCATGGTTCAAAACTATTCAGAGGTTGGATTTGACCACCTGACTGCCAAGCTTTCTCAAGGATCTCTGGGGTGAGATTTGAATCTAACCAATCTACAATACTGTATAGCTCGGCTAGGAGCGACAGCTCCTGAGGAGGCACATGATAGCCAGTATCTCGCATACCCAGAGGATCAAAGATGCGCTGCTGAAGAAAACAGTCGATTGGTTGCCCTGAAATAATTTCAACTAGACGGGCACAAACATCAGTGGACACACTTTAGTGCCAGCGGGTTCCCGGTTGTTAGGCCAATGGAAAATTCAACAAATGGTCGACCATCCACTCTAGACTTAGTCGAGCTCTGTCTGCAGAAGATTGTTGATGTAATTTGGCTACAGGATGATGCTCAGCGTGCATCTCATAGGTCAGACCGGAGGTGTGGGTCAATAGCTGATGAATCGTCACTGGACGCTTACAAGCTTCTTTCTGCATGTCCCCAGTCTTTTCATCTATTCCCGCACACACCTCTAAATCAGCAAACTTTGGAAGAAACTCTGATGCGGGTGTGTCCAAGCGAAAGTGCCCTTCTTCCAACAGCATCAACAAAGCCACACTGGCAATCGGTTTTGTCATCGAATAGATCCGAAAGATCGTGTTTTCTTCTATCGGCAGTCCTCTCTCGATATCTCGCAGACCCGCCCAACGGCAATAGGACAAGATCGCCTCGACGCCAAACCGACACTTGTGCACCAGGCAATTGTCCCGGTTGTCTGATGGTTTTGATCAGCAAGTTATCCAAGTGACCCGGACGCTTAAAATCTACCGATGGGCGAATTGACATGCTAAACCTTCAACAAAAATATCGATGTGCTTTGTGATCAAAAATTGTGACTTAGTTAAACTGGGAAGCTAAGAAAATCTAGACATTTTCCAGAAAATCTCAATCACAGAAACAGGCTTTCAGCCGGTTTTCAGAGTAATTTATTGCCCCGAACAGAGCCACTCAACAGCAATTGAAGCCTATTAGATTCACAAAACCCTTGCATCGAAGCCGCTGATAGCGTTTGATCGCAGGCAAATTAACAATTTCCTGCCAGGAGAATGTCCGATGACTCAAAAAGCAATCCTGACCTGCGCTCCCACGGGAGCAATCCATACCCCTTCGATGTCTCCTCACCTTCCTGTAAAAGCAGACGAAATTGCAGAAGCTGCGATTGCTGCAGCAGAAGCTGGGGCTTCCATCATTCATTTACACGCCCGGGATGAAGAGACAGGCCAGCCAGTTCAAACTCCGAAGGCCTTTCTGAAGTTCCTGCCCCGAATCAAGCAGGCTTGCAACGTTGTGATCAACATCACTACTGGAGGCGCACCTCAGATGACCTTGGCCCAACGGATGTCCCCTGCCAAAGAGCTTCAACCAGAGCTGGCTTCCCTGAACATGGGCTCAATGAACTTTGGGCTCTATCCGATGCTCAAACGCTACAGCGACTTTAAGCATGACTGGGAACGCCAGCACCTGGAGAAGAGTCGTGATCTGGTGTTTAAGAATACTTTTCAAGATATTGAGGAGATCCTGACGACTTGTTCCGCCAACGGTACACGCTTCGAGTTTGAGTGTTACGACACCAGTCATCTCTACAATCTTGCTCATTTTCTGGATCGGGGACTAGTCAAAGCGCCACTATTGGTTCAGACCGTCTTTGGTATCTTGGGAGGAATCGGAACCCATCCTGAAGATGTGGCTCACATGAAACGAACGGCTGATCGACTTTTTGGTGATCAATATGTCTGGTCAGTTCTTGGGGCTGGACGTTCGCAGATGCAAATTGCTGCCATGTCCGCTGCCCAGGGTGGTTCAGTAAGGGTCGGATTGGAAGACTCACTCTGGCTGTCCAAAGGAGTCTTGGCAGAAAACAACGCTCAGCAGGTCCTGAAAGCCAGGCAGGTCTTAGAAGGACTCTCCGTAGAAGTGGCGACACCGGACGAAGCCAGAGAAATTCTTCAGCTTAAAGGAGGAGATCAGGTTAACTTCTAGGCCAGCATACGAGTGTCTCCATCTACTGAGATAGCTTGGCCAGAGATTAATTTTCCTTTATCAGAAGCTAGGTAGAATACTTGGTTGGCAATGTCTTGCGGGGTGACATAGGACTTGATGGAGGTATAAGAGAAAGCTTCCTGCTCGAGCTTCGGTACATTTCTCACTTCTTCTCTCACCCTTTGGTCGCAGCCGCAGGACAACACCCATCTGGAGTCGCGTCTTGAACAACCAAGCATCCCATATCACCATGGCTCCCTTGTCCCACAGGCTGCGCTGCACAGC
>PBZZ01000059.1 GCA_002730365.1 Deltaproteobacteria bacterium | reverse complement strand
TAAACCTAGGCGGGGACTTGGGAAGTCATCTTCTTTAATCAACCAATCGCTGTGATAACCCAGTCTTTGCTGTGTTGCCTGTAGCTGCTGCAGGGTTTGCCTATACCGTTCCGCTTCAGCTACTGTAAGCATCTGACTTTGTCAGAACGGCACGTCATCTTCAACATAGGGAGCGTTGTTTCCTTGGTTGAAATCCTTATTTGAGGTTTGGGGTGATGGATTGCGACGGTTATCCGAAGGCCCTCCACCGGGATATTCATTACTGTAAACAGCGGGCCCATCGTCAACGCTTCCTCCACTCCGTTCTGTCCCTTCACGAGAGTCCAAGAAGCGCACTTGATTAGCAACGACCTCTGTTCGATATTTTTTTTGACCCTGCTGATCGTCCCAACTACGCGTCTGTAATTTGCCCTCAATATACACCATCGAACCTTTTTTCAGATAAGATTGTGCTTGATCAGCCAAGCGGTCCCAGGCCACGATATCGTGCCATTCGGTTTTTTCCTGTCGTTGCCCCTGTTTGTCTCTCCAGTATTCAGAAGTTGCGATAGAAAATGAGGCTACAGCGTTGCCAGATTGAGTATATCGGATCTCTGGGTCACGACCTAGCCTGCCAATCAACATGACTTTATTGAGCATAAGTTCTCCTTGTTTAGCGTTTTGACAGAAATCCCAAAGCTAGTCTGAGCTTGACTTCAAAGCCTTCTGCTTCTGGAGGAAGGCTTGCTAGCACAGTCAGAATCTCTCTTTCTGCAAAACCCATGTTTTTTAGAGCAGATTGTAAAGAGGCTGTTTCGCCCGATGGTATGGCAGGTGTTGTGGTCTTGCCAGTGATCACGGCAGATTCTAGTCCTTGAATGGGAGATTTGCTGAAGCTGTCTTTCAACTCTAGGCAAAGCCGAGCTGCAGTTTTTTTTCCGATGCCTGGGACTTGACTGAGGGTGTTGATGTCTTCGCGCAGGATGGCCTGAACAAGATTGCGTGGTTCAAGTACAGAAACAATAGTCAGCGCCAGTTTTGGGCCAACTCCAGAAGCCTTGAGGAGACGTTCGAACAATTGTCTTTCGGCTGTTGTCTCGAACCCATACAGGCTGATTTCATCTTCACGCACACTCGTATGAATGTGTAAGCCGAGTACTTCACCGACAGAGTGCCTATTGCCAAGCCCTTGGGGTATCTGCACGAGGTAACCCACTCCACCACTAGTTTGTAGGACTAAGCGCTGTTCTTCTACTAGCGAGACATCCCCACTTAAATAAGCGATCATTGTACTGTTAAAGGCTTATTGCGTTCCCCGAACAGAGTAGTACCCAGCCGAATCATTGTTGCCCCTTCTGCAATGGCAATTCGATAATCAGAGGACATCCCCATCGAAAGTTCCGTGAAAGTAGTCAGAGTAAATTCATTGCGGAGCTTTTCAAGCCAAGTACGAAGTTGTGAGAAAGTTTTACGGATGTTGTTCGCGTCATCTGTGGCTGCAGCCATAGTCATCAAGCCTCTGCAGTGTAGCCACTGACAACCCTGCGTTTTCTCTAATAACCTGCACAAATTGTCGTAGTCACTGACTCCACTTTTGCTATCTTCTTGCGATAAATTAGCCTGTAGTAGGATTTGTATGGGTTGGCTTTGCAGAGCACACTGCTTTTCGAGTAACTCCAACAACTCTTGGGAATCAACGGAATGAATCCAGTCGAAGCGCCCAGGGCAGAAGCGAGCCTTGTTTTTTTGCAAATGCCCGATCAAGTGCCATTCGATACCTGGGTTCTGAAGTCTTTCAATTTTTTCTGAGGCTTCCTGAACCCGATTTTCACCGAAGCGTACCTGTCCAGCTTGGAAAGCTTCTGCGATTAGTTCGCTAGGATGAGTCTTTGAGACGGCAATCAACTTGATTTCTTCTGGAGAGCGACCAGCCTCTGTTGCCAATTCAGCTAGTTCAGCACTCAGTTCGGTTAGACGCTCTTTCAGGCTCATTGATTTGTACTGCCCTGCAACTGTTCATTCCATAGTCCAACTTTTTTGTTCCGGGCCATTGCTTCGGCAGCCAAGAATTGTTGTTCATCAGGGTTGACGCCNTCCGTTAGTAAATANAAAGACCAGCCGTTTTGCACCATCCAGAGATTAACGTTTGTGTCGCCTGACAAAACGNTACCGTTGAGTCGATAAAGCTCTTCTTGNANCTCATATTCAACTCTGACAGATCGACCACTGAAGGACTTGCCCAACTCGAAAGCTACTTTTTTCTGGAACCATTCATTGTATTCTTTGCCTCGGTTAATCGATAGTTTGGGAGACACATATTGTAGGTAGACTCGAATTTCCTGTCGACTTAGGTTGAGGCTGCTTTTCGAGAGTTGATAAGTCCATTTTCGGAACTCACCACGATCATCGATTCTTAGCCAAATACTCTCAGAATCTGCTACACGAGACACAATACCACTAACTTCCTGACGCTGTGGGGCATTCGTTGTTACACCAGTCTTTTTATTCTTAGCTCCTTCGAATAGTTGGCTACGGATGCGTTCTGTGTCAAGAAGAGAAGACTGGGCAAATGGTAGTGCTGGAAGCCAGCAAGTCAGAAACAGGAGCAAAATGAGGTGCTTCATTGGGTTTCTGGTGAAAATGGGTGGATGATTTGATTCCTGATGATCAGGAATCAGCCTGCAAAAAAGTTGCATCTCTGCAGGAGTCTTCGTAGATTGGGCTCCTTGTTCTGTTCTGTCAACCACAACCATTCCCTCCATGCATAACGGTCGTAGCCGGTTACTTCGCTTATGTTTGGTTTGGCTGCTTTGTTGGGGATTTACTCATTCCCTGCAGGCCCAGCCAGCTGATCTGCTTGTTGAAGCCCGCTCCTACATCTTTGATCCTGAATCAGAAATCTATCGCTATGAAGATGCCCGCTTTGAGTGGGGTACTATCGCACTTGAAGGCCAGAAAGTCGAGTTCTTGCGCAAGGAAAACCTGATCGTTGCGCAAGGGTTTGTTCGACTGCGAGAAGGTTCGATTACGCTGATTGCTGAAGGATTGGAAATCAATTTAGATGACAACTCTGGTGTCTTTCGAGAAGTCTTCTTCTTCGATGCAAAAACTGAGGCTTACATAACCGCTCGTGAGGTACGTCGGGTTCCAGAAGGACACTTCATCGGATATGACTGTACGTTCACAACTTGTGACCCTGAACAGCCTGCCTGGGAAATTCGTGGTAGTACGGTGCACTACTATCCAGAGAATTATTCTTCAGCTATTTCAACGAGCCTGCGAGTTCGGGGTGTCCCGATCTTTTACTTCCCCTATCTGGCTTGGCCCACAGTCACACGAAGGCAAACGGGTCTACTACCACCGGAGTACGCCCTACAAACCTCCAGCATTGAAAAGTTCAACCTAGGCTATCGTCTGTCCCTCCCATACTTTTGGGCGATTGAACGAGAGCAAGACCTCACGATCCGTACCGAGTGGGTACAGTTTCGAGGCTTGGGTCTGGGATTGGATTATCAGTATGCGTTCAGCGGGAATTTACGAGGTGAGGTCAAGTTTTTGCGCTATTTCGAGCGAGATCCACGTGATCCACAAACAGAGTCTGGCCAGCTTGCACCAGAAGATGTGGATCCGAACACCTTGCGTCCAGAGCGCTACAAGTTGATTCTCAACCACAATCAACAGCTAGATGAGCGAAGCCGGTTGATTGTCTCCGGTCTGGTTTACAGTGATAGTCAGTTTCAGCGAGAGTATGAGGGGGTTCGTAATCCTGAACCAAATTATGCGCAAAGTGTCACTGGATCTGTCAACTATCAGTATGATTCTGGGAGTATTACGCTATCCGCTTCTCAGGAGAAAGTCTTCCAAGAAATTGCCTTGTTGAACTGGGCCACCGATCCTACCCGGATTCAACGTCTCCCAGCACTCAGCTTCCAATTTAGTGAACAACCCTTCCGAACAGTGGATCTGACAACGTCTGCTGCGGGATCACTCGTCCGCTACTTCCGTGAAGAAGGCTACAACGGGACTGGATTGGTGGTTAATCCAACACTGCGTTACCGGCGAAATATTTTCCAGTATTTCAAAGGTGTCTTGGGGCTTGGTCACTCAATATCTACTTATGACGTTTGGTCTCCCAGTGCATCTGACCCCTCTGATCAGTATACTTTCCAGATTTGGACAGCTGATGTGGAATTCAACACTACCTTGTCAAGGATCTGGGCATCAGAGAGCGATCTCTACAGTCGCTTCAAGCATCTGATGACTCCCAGAGTTCGTTATGACTACATTGAGGATGTACCCCAGGATTCCATTTCTGGTGTGCCATTCGGAGGAGGCATTGCTACACGTCGCCTACTTGAACTGCGATTAGATAACATTTTGCTGGCCAAGCGTCGCCAATATGAACCATCGCAGCGTTTTACTAGACGTTCTTTCTTGCGTCTACAGGAACAAGAATTTCCAGAAACTCTTCTGTTGCGTTTGCAGAGCCTTCAAGACCGTGAATTTGCTAGTCGTAGTAAGTTGCAGGAAGGGTTGGAATCCATGTTTGGTGAGGAACTCGATGAGGAAACTTTGCTGCAAATTCTTGCAGTGGTGGAGAGTGGAGTAGCCCTCCTTGCTGAGGATCAGTCAGAGGGGAATTTGCGAATTGGTGAAAGTTTGGTGCTGGCCCGTTTGAATTTGATTCAACCATATGACTACCTGCGCGTGGAGGAAGACTACCAGTCTCAAGGTCCGGCCCCAAAAGGTGATGAGACAGAACCAGGGGAACCACTATTACCCTTGAGAATTGAACTATCGCTTCAGCCTGGATCAGGTTTGGCGCTAAACTTTCGTAATCGTTACAACCACCAGCAGCAACGAACAGTTGAATACTCACTATCGGTAGACGTAAATGTTAGTCAGTATAGTAAAGCATCTGTTGCCTTCAGAGAAAACGAGAGCACTTACACTACACCTTATGGTCAAACTTTCGAGGCGGCTTCCAGCTTTAGTTTCAGTAATACCCACCAGGCTAGCGATGAGCTATCCTTCGGTTTTTCAGGAACAGTTGATCTTAATCCTGCCAGTACCGCGTTTCGTCGTCGGTTGGTTTCCGATACGGTTTTTCTCAGCTATCGTCCAGATTGTTGGACATTCAATCTCAGACTGGAGGAGCGAGTTGACAAGACTACAACAAGTGGAGGACAAGAGACAGAATACGTTGATCGAACAATCTTTGCCAGCGTGATTCTGGGAGGAGTCTTGTTGCCGGAACAAACGTTGCCAAGAGCCTTCTGATGTCACGATGTGCTCTATGCTTATTGCTGCTCGGAGGATTGTTACCAACTCTCGCTTTGGGTCAGGTAGATCCTGAAGATTATCCAGAGATGCTGGAGCGGAGTTCGGAGACTCGTACGCTTTCACCAGAACCAGACATGTTTTCAGAATCCTACAGAACCCGCGGTCGAGGTATCAGCTTTGGGGTGGGATTCCGTCGGTTGGATTTTACCCTTAATGACGGACAGACGAGAACTTTTGGTGATAGTACGGCAAATGGTATTGGTTTTCATATTAGCTACGTGGAACCTGAGAGAGCCCTTGAATATGAGCGACAGATCAGTCCAGTCTCTATTTCAAAAGAAATTCAATACCAAGGAAAAAACTACAACTCACTAGAAGTTATTCAAAATAATATCTGGTATTGGTGGGCAACTCCACTTTCATCAAGATGGTTGAGCCACTACGGAAGTGGTTTCCAATTTGCCCAGATTCGTCCAATTGCTGAGGACCAAACCAAAACCTACTTAGATGAAAGTTCGCTTGTTTTTGGGGGTGGTCTGGGCTGGTTTGCAGTGCCTAGTTTGCTGCTGAGCTATCGATTTACACTAAGCTTCCACCTGTCAACGATGGGCATCTCCGAACATGATCCGATTTTACCCAGAAGTCAGGTGCATACGATTTACTTTGACTACTTCTATGCGTTGTAGCTTCTGGCTTGCCTTCGTGGTGGGTTGTCCTAGAATCTGGCAACTTCAACACACAACTCTATTTAGACCAACTTGAGATCGGCTTTTACATGAATCCCACCTTCCCTCTACTTTCTCTTTTGGTGTTCTCACCGCTGTTGGGTGTGCTCTTAGTGTTGACTTTTCGAGATGCACACCAGGGGCGCGCTGCACAGTGGGGAGCTGTAACCAGCAGTTTGGTGACAGCAATCCTTAGTTTGTTTGTATGGACAGCCTTTCAGGAAGGAACTGCGGGACTACAACTGGTCGAGCGTTTCACTTGGATTGGTTCATTTGGTATTGATTATTTTCTTGGGCTGGATGGCTTGAATCTCTTTTTTTTAGTAGCAACAGCCTGGTTGCAGCCTCTGATTTTACTAGCCTCCTGGAATATGCAGGAACGAGCTTGGCAGTTCAACCTTCACCTACTTTTGCTACAGTGCGGTGTGTTGGGATGCTTTGTGGCACTAGACGTAATCCTGTTTTACGTGTTCTTTGAGTTGATGCTGATACCTCTATATTTTCTGATTGGAGGTTGGGGACGCGCTCAGAGTTTGGTCGCTGCAAATCGTTTCTTCATTTATACGGTTTGGGGTTCACTACTGATGCTCGTGTCCCTGATTTATACGGCAGTATTGTTCTATCAGTCTGCAGGATATTGGTCATTTCAGATCACAGATTGGTATCAGTTGGAGATCCCAGTAGCCACTCAGGTTTGGCTATTCCTAGGCATGTTCCTGGCCTTCGCAATTAAGATTCCTCTCTTCCCTTTTCACGGTTGGCTGCCTTCCTTTCATGAACAAGCACCAACAATTGGTTCTGTGGAGATGGCTGCCATCATGATGAAACTGGGACCATATGGTTTCCTCCGCTTTGCACTGCCAACGTATCCAGAAGCGGTTGCTTTATTGAGTGATTACCTGATGGTGCTGTCACTCGTTTGCGTCCTCTATGGTGGCCTAGTTGCGATTGTACAGACAAATCTAAAGCGCTTGATGGCCTATTCTTCCATCTCACATATGGGTTATATTCTGCTTGGGGTGTTTGCTCTAAATCAGCAGGGGATGACGGGTGGATTGATGCAGATGGTCAACTACGCAATCGTAACCAGTGCACTTTTTCTTTGTCTTGGAATGCTGCTCCACAAGAGCGAAAGCCAAGAAATTGGAAGTTTCGGTGGGCTCCTCAAGACGATGCCAATCTTCAGTGGATTTTTCATTCTCTTCAGCATGGGATCAATAGGTCTGCCTGGACTCAACAGCTTCATTGGTGAGGTCTTGACAATGATTGGTGCAGCAAAGGTCAATCTCTGGTTTGGGGTGTTTGCAGCCGTTGGTGTCTTGATTGCCGCCATTTATATGCTCTGGATGGTGCAGCGTGTTCTTTTCGGTCCAGCCACCGAGTCTCATCGTTCTGATCTGGGTTTGCGTGAAATTGTTGTGTTGAGCCCACTGGCATTTCTAGCTGTTTTGTTGGGAGTGTACCCCCAACTGTTCTTCGACAAGGTAGAGCCAACGGTGTCCTTTTATGCCCAGCAGATTCAGGTTCGACCGACCTTACAGACTGTAGGTGTTCCGGAAAAAGCACTTGAAAACGCAGAGCATCTTTCGTATTTTGCTGGATCTCAGAGTATACACTCTGCGGAAAGGTGACCGAGTGGCCGAAGGTGCACGACTGGAAATCGTGTGTGCGTGAAAGCGTACCGAGGGTTCGAATCCCTCCCTTTCCGCCAGCTATGCCCCCCTGTTTCCTTGTGGGAAGCTGCAAATGGTTGGGTTTTGCGCAATCGAAAGTTTCGAACCGTGTCAGGTCTTAACGGAAGCAGCACTAAGATCCTGTAGATGTGCCGCAAAACTCAGCCTCTCCAATCCCCCCTACTAGCATGTCTTACGTTGTTCTTGCCCGCAAACTGAGACCACAGCGATTCTCCGATTTGATCGGTCAAGAAGTCATTGCGCAAATTCTTCAGAATGCAATTCGTAGCAACCGAGTGGCCCATGCATTTCTATTTAGTGGATCTCGTGGGGTAGGAAAAACCAGTGCAGCTAGAATCTTAACAAAAGCTCTCAACTGCCTGGAACCAGACAACGTTGATCCGTGCAACGCATGCGAGAACTGCCGGGAAATCAGCAGCAACGCTTCTGCTGATGTGTACGAGATTGACGCAGCCTCAAATCGTGGAATCGAAAATATTCGGGAACTTCGTGAAAACGTAAAGTACGCACCGGCTCGCTGTCGCTACAAGGTTTATATCATTGATGAAGCCCATATGTTGACACTGGAGTCCTTCAACGCCTTGCTGAAGACCCTGGAAGAACCACCGAGCCATGTGAAGTTCATTCTGGCCACAACAGATCCCCATAAGGTGCCCGTCACTATTCTTTCCCGATGTCAACGTTATGATTTCCAACGAATCCCCTTGCCAAGAATGTTAGAATTTTTGAGCCAGGCAGCTGTCCAGGAAAATTTACAACTCAGCCCAAAATCATTGGAGTTGATCGCTCGTCATGCCGCTGGAGGTATGCGGGACGCTCTGACAGCTCTTGACCAAGTACTAATTTTTGCTGGGGATCAGGCAAGTGAAGCTGAGGTGCGGCAGATTCTAGGAATTGCTGATGCTTCCATGCGGTTTCAATTGCTAGAATGCCTTTTCCGTAAGCAGTTGGGACCTGCAATGCAGGCTTTTCAGGAACTCTATCGACACGGATTCGACCTGCAGGAATTGTTGCAGGAACTGCTGCAATCGTTGAAAACTCTATCTCTGTACTTGGCTTTATCTGGAGATTTGAGCTTTGCAGAAGTTGCAGAGGATGAGCAGGAGCAGTATCGTCAGTTGGCTAGTTTAACGACACAAGGGGAGTTACAACAGATGTTTCATCTGCTGATGCAATTAGAAGAGCAGATGAAACGTAGTGTTCATGCGAGAATTTGCTTTGAGATGACGTTACTGCAATTAGCTTCTGTGCAGCCACTGGTCGGAGTGAAGGATATGCTCCAGCAAATCCGCACATTACGGCAGGAGACCGATGGAAGAGTTGATTCACCAGAACCAGCAAAGACAATAGATCAATCAAATCAATTTCAGCCAACCAACTCTCCAACAAAACCTAGTTTTTATGCTTCAGCTACCAACGTAACTTCACTATCACCAGTTGCTGAGGAACCATCGGTATCTCACGAACTCCCCATCGAATCGTTTGAGGAGCGTACTTCTGTAGCTAAAACAGCAATCCAAAGGCTAAAGGCGCAGGGTGGTGGAACAGGGTTGGAGCAAAAAAAAACTCCAAATTTTGGCGCTGAGCCGCAACAATCATTAAAACCTACTGAAGTCAGGGAGCCAAATTCTTCAGAAAGTTGGCTAGAGGTTGGATCTGAACAGTGGGATGAACCACAGGAACCCCCACTGAATTGGCGGGAATTCGTACAATTTGTGCACAGTCGCGCCTCGGTGATTGGTACGCTGCTGCGCACGGTGCTACCTGTAGATTTGCAAGCTGATGTTTGGCAACTGCGATTTCGGCATCCGCCTGACTTGTTAAGTAAGGAACATCAGGGAAAGCTTGAACAACTGGCACAGGAGTTTGTTGGTAGATCAGTTCATATTCAGCGATATGATCAGCCGACAACAGAAGGCACTACATTGCAGGAGTATGATCAATGGAAGAATCGGGAACTGAAAAGACAGCGGGAGAATCAAGCTCGTGAGGATGCTCAAGTGAAGGATATCCTTCAGATCTTTGCTGGTAGCGAAGTCTACGATATTGAGTTGCACTGAAGGGTGGGTTTATGCCAGCGAAAATTCACCCAAACATCGACCCCTTACAGGAGTGATTATGTTTGACATGGGCGAGCTGATGAAAAAAGCTCAAGAACTTTCCACCAATATGCAGGAGCAGCAGGAGCAGCTAGCAAAAGAAACTATTGAAGTTTCTGTTGGGGGAGAAATGGTCAAAATGACCTTCAACGGAAAACTCGAAGCGCAGTCCCTACAAATCGATCCTGAAGTGATCGATCCGAATGATCCTGAAACCCTCCAGGACCTCGTGCTCTCTGCTGTCAATGAAGGCATTCGCCAAGGACAGCAGCGAATGCAAACCGCGCTGACCCAGCAGTTTGGTAACTTTGGCAACATTGCAGCCAACCTGAACCTGCCTGGCTTCCCAAAGGCCTGAATGAAAGACCCTAACGTTACTCCTTCCTGGTACCTGATCGAAGAAGAAGAGCCGCGTAGTGGAAGCTTCAATATGGCTGCTGATGAATGGCTTCTTCGCCAGCAAAGTTCAGGAATGGTTCCTACTCTTCGGCTCTATCGCTGGAATCGCTGGACACTGTCATTGGGTCGCAATGAGAAGCTCGATGAAGAGTTTGATCTAGATTGGTGTCGTCAGCGGAATATTGTCGTGCTCCGTCGTACAACAGGAGGACGTGCTGTTCTTCATGGTGGAGACCTGACATACTCACTGATTGGCTGTTTGCAGGAACCTCCTTTTTGTGGCGGGCCGATTGAGACTTATGAACTCATTGCTCAAGGATTCTACCAGTTTTTTGAAGAGATTGGCTTGAAGCCCCAAATACAGGAGCGAAAATCTAGCGCCCCGATGACATCTCATGTTTGTTTTTCTGCCCCAGCAGCCTATGAGATTCTACTACAGGAGCGCAAGGTGATCGGCAACGCCCAGCGAGTGATCATGAGTGGCCAGTATGTCCCGGGTCAAGCACGCTCTCGCTCTTTTCTGCAGCATGGTTCCATTCCACTTCAGGACCA
>PBZZ01000058.1 GCA_002730365.1 Deltaproteobacteria bacterium | reverse complement strand
CCCTGTTAGCATTTGCCGAAACTGCATCAAGTGGTTGCTGACGATATGCCGAAGCCCAGAAAAATGCTCGGAGCTTGGAAAGAAATGCGAGAAACCTATCGAAAACAGATGGAGCATCCAACGTACGAGTTCGATACACCAGTTCCCGTTTCAAAAAAGGAGAAGTTTGAGCGTGCGGAACAGCTAGAAGCAGCTTTGTGAACTGAATCCCTGGAGCTGGTCCATTGAGCGAGTCTTTGGAGCAAGCAAGGGTAAAGAATATTGGACAACCCAGGTGATTTTAGACCCTCATTGTTACTGAAAATAGTACTTCAGTCAGGTTTTTTGCCAGTTGATTCCCAGATTGAAGACGATTCGACCGATCATGTTCGTCAGGATAACTAAGGGGAGGAGCCACCAAATGGGGGCCTGTACTTCAGTGAGGTAAAACCAGAGAAACGTAAAGCCAATGACCTTAAATGCCCAGTTGGGTGCAAGGCCAATCCCCACAGCTAGCAACAAAGCAATATCAAATCCTGCAGTTTCAAAACCATCGTTGACAAGGTAGAAAATCAAAAGCAGCACCCCCAATAGCTTGATCGATAAATTTTGACCGAGCCCAATACCTAGGATCAGTAACAAAATCACATCAATGCCAATTGCGTAGATCGCGTCCATGATGACTTACCTATTAAGTGCTTACCCTACTTGGCTTTTAAGTGAAATCCCAATCAAACTGTAAAAAATGAATACAGTGATGCGAAATTAATTCTTGTAGTTGTCGCAAAATTAGCGAGCAAATCAAGGTGAATACTTAGAATGTAAAACTTTTCTTGGAGAGAATTGATGAAATGGAGCTGGCTTGTACTCGTGGGGCTGCTTTGCACAATCGTATCTGAGACCACACACGCGATATCTCTAAAGGAATATGCTGAGAAACCTTTTGGGCGTGTTTTAATGCTCCGCCATGCTTTAGCCCCGGGTTTTGGGGATCCAAGCAACTTTCAACTGAGAGATTGCAGCACACAGCGGATTTTGGATGAAGTTGGACGAGAACAGTCTCGTCAAATTGGTAATGCCTTCCGTGATGCAGGCCTGAGATTTGAGGGGGTTTATTCCAGCCAATGGTGTCGTTGCCTGGAAACAGCCCAGCTGATCAACATGGGGAAAGTTCAGGAATTGATCGGGCTGAATTCATTTTTCCAAGGCATCGTTCCACGCGAAGCTACTCTGGCTTCTCTTCGAAAGTTTTTGCAGTATCTCCCACCTGATGGAGATCCGGTCCTACTGGTCACCCACCAGGTGACAATTTCTGCCATCACGGGAATGGGTGTTTCTAGTGGAGCAGCCGTTGCCTATGATCCAGTTAGCGATCAAGCACAGCGTGTAAAACTCCCAACGGACTAACTTTACTCAGTTCAGTCCTGTACGAGGTTGACCCCGCGTTCTCGGATCTGAAGCCGAGCAGGATTTCCTTCGGCAATAATCTCTTTCCCAAGCGGATCGATCACGAAAAGCTCGCCTACTGCGCTCTTGATCTCATATTCGAGGTGGCTTCCCAGATAGACAGCTTTATGAACAGTGCCTGGAATGCCAGTTGCCTCAGGCCTCGGGTCCAAAACGATTGCTTCTGGTCGGACTGCTACTGTCACTTCACCGATGGGTAGATTCAAATGAGGCAGTTGGATCGTCAATTCATCCAGTTGAAGTGTCCCCATCTCACCATCTTTAGAGCTCAACTTTCCTTTGACTAAGTTTGCATCTCCAATGAAATCTGCAACAAAGCGCGTCTTTGGACTTTCATACAGTTCTCTCGGAGAGCCCTGCTGAGCGATAACAGCCTCTTGCATCACGATGATCCGATCAGATACTGCTAGGGCTTCTTCCTGATCATGGGTCACGTAGACCACGGTCAGTTGCAATTGTTGTTGCAGATCCCGAATTTCTTCCCTTACACGCCTTCTTAGTTTCGCATCCAGATTGGAAAGCGGCTCATCGAAAAGTAATACCTCTGGTTCCAGAACAAGCGCTCTAGCCACCGCAACACGCTGTTGTTGCCCTCCAGAGAGCTCACTTGGAAGACGTTTTTCAAATCCAGTCAGTCCCACGAGTTTTAAACCATTCAACGCCTGCTCTTCCACCGTGTCCTTGGAGAGACGGGACATTGTCAGCCCATAGCTGACGTTTTGTAATACAGTCATATGGGGAAACAAGGCGTACGATTGAAAGACCATGCTTACATCACGTTCTGTTGCCGGTAACTGTGTTACATCACGACCTCCGATCATGATCTGGCCACCGGTAGCCATCTCGAGACCAGCAATCAAACGCAAGGTAGTCGTCTTCCCACAGCCAGACGGACCAAGCAGAGTGACCAACTCTCCAGATTGAATTTGAAAGCTGACATCGCGGACTGCTTTGACGTTTCCAAAAGCCTTGGTGACGTTCAGGAATTCGACCGCAGTGTGCGCTGTATTTTTCATCCGTTGCCACTCCAGGAAATTGGGCTCGAACCTCTTCGGCCCAGTTGACGTTGTCCAACCACCCACTGGATGCCACCAATGGCAATCAACATGACGACAATCAGCACGGAACTGTAGGCAATCGCCAATCCGTAGTCCGCGTTTTCAACACGTCCAAGAATATAAGAAGTTGCCATATCATAATCCGCACTAACGAGGAAAATGACGGCACTGATTGCGGTCATCGCTCTTACAAAGCTAAAGACCAAAGCAGCCAACAAGGCCGGGCGCAAAAGGGGAAGTAAAATTTTTCTTAGGGTTGTGCTGGAAGGCGCCCCGAGTGTTAGTGATGCTTCGTCAAGACTTGGGTCTAACTGAGCCATTGCTGCGACGCCAGCTCGAATACCTGTGGGCATGTTACGGAACAAGAAACAGACGATCAGAATGATTCCAGTTCCTGTAATTTCAATCGGAGGTACGTTAAAGGCGAGAATATAGCCAATTCCAATGATCGTCCCGGGAATCGCAAAGCTAAGCATCGTGATGAATTCGAAAACATCTTTTCCTGCGAAACGCTGACGAACGAGCAACCAGGCCGTTAGTAGACCCAATCCAGCAGTTAGTGGAGCTGAGATTGCTGAAATCTTTAGAGTAGTCCAGAAGGAATTCCAGGCGGCTCCCTCCCACATCAAGCCGAATTGATCAGACCAACCCAAGGCAAACGCATCAAGATAGTGCTTGAAAGTTAAATTGTGCTTGTAGCCCCATGTCTCAACAAACCCTCCGAAGAGAATCATTCCGTATAGGGTAAGAGTCAGTACACCGAAAGGTATACAGAAAAAAGCTATTGCGGTGCGGACTCGCTTGGGTAATTGCACTGGTATCCCCGCATCACCTTTGCCAGTCACACTGACGTAAGAACGCTGCCCTAGCCACTTACGTTGAATCCAGAAAGCTGTAAGTGTGAACCCCAAAAGTACCAAAGCGAGTACAGCAGCCATTCCTTGATCTGCTTGTGCTCCAGCAATAGCGAAGAAAATCTGGGTGGAGAGCACATCAAAATTCCCCCCTAGCACAAGTGGATTGCCAAAGTCCGCCAGACTTTCAATAAAGCCTAATAAAAAAGCGTTGGCTAACCCAGGCCTCATAAGTGGCCAGGTGACGGTTTGGAAGGTTTGCCAGCGGTTGGCACGAAGTGTTTGGGCAGCCTCTTCCATCGATGGACTGACCCCTTCAACGACTCCAATCAGAACCAGAAAAGCAATCGGAGTGAAAGCCATGGTTTGGGCAAACCAAACACCTGGAAGACCATAGATCCAGCGAGTAGGGGGAATTCCAAAAGCCCACTCAAGCAATGAACTTACTACTCCAGAGCGCCCGAATAGAAGTATTATGCCTAAACCAATAACAAAAGGGGGAGTGATTATTGGTAGAAGAGTGATAGCTCTAAAGACTTTTTTGCCAGGGGTTGAAGTCCTAGTTAAAAGAAGCGCAAACGCTAGCCCGAGTAGCGTGGTTGTAATTCCAACTAATATGGCTAGGTAAAGGGAGTTCCAAGCTACTCCACAACTTAATCCTGTATTGAAACAATTTAGTTGCCAGATTCTCTCGGAAGTAAGCTTTTGAACAAAAAGGACGGGTGCCAGCGAACCTTCTTCGTTTAATAGGGCACTGAACAAGATTTTGACAACAGGATAGAAGATGAAAAGCAGCACCAGCAGAACATTCATGCCAATTGAGCCAGTAACAAAACCGTCTCCTTGTACTCCACCGCGCAAACTCCAGCCCTGGGTGAACAGGAAAAGCAGGCAACTGGCAACAAGCAGCGCTCCGTAACCCATCCCTTCCTGTGATGGACCAGGAGTTCCGAGCAAGAGCTGAAGGGTATCGCTATTCCAACCACGCAACCCAATGATAAAGCCCTGCAACAGGATCCAACATAGACCCAGACCCCCACATCCCATGAGGAGATTGGCAAGCCTTGGATCGTCGCGCTTCCAGCCTAAACAAATAATCGGCAGGCCGATACAGATCAGCAGTGGGAGCAGCCAAAAGCGATCTTGCATGAAGATCTGCAAGATACCTGGGGCATATTCGTCATCTAACGGCCAGCCATCTTCAATCCAGATAAAACTCCAAAAGCCGTCGTAGGCTTGGTACCAAGGAAGCACCAAGGCGCCAAACCAACCAACGACCAGCCAAAGTAGGAGAGCTTTACGAAAAAGGTAGGGAGTTGCCTCCCCGCGCTGAATGCGACGAGAGAGGCTAAGGGAGGTTGAACTCACCGAGGCAGGGTCGAAACTTCGTTATCCCACTTGGAGAGTAGTCGAGTTCTTACGTCTTTNGAACCGTACTTTGCGTGGTCATAATCAATGACCTTTACGCTATCCANATCCGGGGCTTCTTTAGGCACTTTAGCACCTTTGTTCGAGGGNACTTGATAAGCACCAACACTGGCAGCCATGCTTTGGATATCTGCATTAAGCGCAAAATCATAGAACTTCTTTGCGCTTTCCATATTCCGTGCACCTTTGATGATGCTCATCGAACCAATTTCATAGCCTGTTCCCTCACAGGGAGCGACCGTCTGAATGGGCATCCCCTTGACTGCCTGAGTCACTGCATCGTGCATGAAGACGATACCAACTGTAGTCTCACCAATTGCGGCTGCTCTGATAGGTGCAGAACCAGACTTGGTATATTGGCTAACGTTTTGGTGTAGTTGCTTCATGAAGTCAAAGCCACCTTCCTCGCCAAACAACTGTACCATCGTTGCGAGAGTGGTATAGGAGGTTCCTGAGGTGTTTGGATTAGCAATCTGCACTTCGTCCTTGAAAGCTGGATTCAATAAATCTTTCCAGCATTTTGGGGCAGGCAGTCCTTTGCTTGCGAGCAATTCCTTGTTATAGCCGTAACCAAGTCCACCCATGTAGATGCCAACCGTACGCCCCCCAGTGGCTTTGTGAGGAGACAGAGCCCAATCCTGAAGCTGGGAAAGCATAGGAGAATTGTAGACTTCCGTCAGACCCTCTTCGGCAGCCTGCAAATGTGGATCTCCAGTTCCGCCCCACCAGACATCTCCTTTCGGATTCGTTCTTTCTGCTTTAATTTGTGCCAGAGTTTCCCCTGAACTCTTACGTGTCATCTTCACTCGGATGCCAGTCTGTTTCTCGAATGTTTTGACCATCAACTCACACCATTCGATTTGTGGGCTACAGTACATAGTCAGTCGATCTGCGGCCTGCAGCACACTTCCTATTAGCATCGCACCTATCAGAGCACCAATTCGTTTTGTTATTCTCATGTAAATTACCCAGTGGAGGTTGGGCCAAAAGGCCAAAGCCAATGCTTCCCAAGATGGGTCGCTAACTGGACGAAAATGTGCTTGCAGTGAGATCACATTTCAAGACGGATCTTTTTTATGGCTTGTTCCTGAGCGAAATTTTCAGTCAGAAATTGGGAAGTAAGGAAAGTGTAAGAAGGTTAGTCAGACGGGGTAACCAACCCATCAGTCAGCCGAAAACGACGACCTCCGCGGCCTGGGTGAGCAACAGGAGCAAGATCTGTTTAGACTCCTTGGTTGACCAACTCGGAAAGTACCCTGGAGACGTACTCACGTGAACAATGCAGTGCAACTGCAGTCTTGGTCACAGGTATTTTCAATTCACCATGACCGTCAACATGCTGTAGGCAAGACAACATCACTTGCAGCTTTTTGGGCGCTCCAAGATGAATGGATAGATGAAGAAACTGTTCGGGATTCACCATCGGTGGAAATTCTGTACCCACCTAGTACTCCGAAAGATGGTTGATTTAAAACTAAAAGTACTAGTGAGATCTTAGAGTTTGATTAAGATTTGCAAAATTTGGAATTTGCTCCAATAGGCAGACATTTAGCTTCTTATATGTTTCAGAGATGGCTAATAAATTGAGATGCCTCCAAAGCACCCTTACTTACTGAAAAAGAGAGGATTCTTGCATGCACTCGTCATACACTGCTCCAGTCATTGATACCTTCCCAAGAGTCAAAGAAAGTCTTCTAGGTTTTCAGCCACCATCCAATCAGAATCATAGGTACAAAATATGGGATTTTCTAAAAGAGTTTTTGTCAGCGCTTTATTATCAATTTTCACTGTACCTCTAAGTGGAATTGCTTTGGCTGATTTGCCAGTCTTGGATTTAAAAAATAGTCGGGTGGCTGTCCCTTCGTTCGCCTTGCAAACCAATAACAACGGAGCACTGAACGAAATTAAAGATGAAAACGGTAGAATGTCTTTGAGTCTTGAAGAGGTGATTTATGGAAAGGTTGGCGATGAAACAGTCAATGGTGGACTGATTTCGACGAGTGTGGATTTCCAACTCAATGAACAGCGAAATTTATCTTTTGCGTATACACAAATCAGTCTTGGAAACTTTGGAAAAATGACTGTGGGAGGCGTTTCTGCTCGATTAGATTCAACTGAAGAGATGTTACTAGTAGAGACAGCCGAAGAATTTCACAACGGAAAGTCTCATTTGGCAGTGAGTGTGGGCAGGTACACCCAGCCTGATTCTTCAGCAACATTGGGGATGGTTGGTGGAAAAATGATTCTGGACCAGGAGGACTACCTGATCGGGGGAAGTGCGCAACTGTTCAATGGACCGAGCGGTATTGGAGATGGAGGTCAACTACGTCTTGGAGGTGGTCTGCAGGATGAGAACATCTCTTACGAAGTAGGCCTTGATTTCTTCCAGATGCCACTCAATTCCAAAGCTGAAACCTCGCTTGGGCTCTACATAGATGGGGAATATGCTGTAAATGAACATACTTTTGGAGCTACTTTTGAGCGAGTCGACGGGCAAAATATGGATCAGCAGAATATTGGAACCCGCTGGTTGAAGCAGTATGAGCGATTCAACGTGGGTCTGAACTATCGAGTTTCACTCGTTTGGGATGACGGGGATGATTATGTTTTGAATTGGCTAGGTGTGAATGCGACGCAGAAATTTTAAGCTACCCTGTCAGAGTGTAGTTCACTTAGTTTAGCAGTTCTTGAAGCTTGTAAACCTGTTCCTCGACAGACATCCCCCCGGTCTCGATGACATGATCAGCATGTCGCAAATATAGAGGATGTCGCTCTTTAAAGAGCTCTGTCAGATCCTGTCCGGGTCGGCAGGCAACTCCTCTTTTTTCAAAATTGGTAACTCTACTGAGGACATCCTCCAAGGGTAGGTTAAGGAAGATTCTTGGCCCCAAACTTCCCAAATGAGACATAGCAGACTCACTGTAGACGGCACTGCCTCCGGTTGAGATGATCTGTTGTTCTCCATCCAGTTGGATCAGGGTTTGCTCTTCCTCCACACAGAATCCTTCGTAACCCAATCTATCAAAGATATCTTGAAGTGGGCGATCATGATTTGCTTCTATCAGTAAATCTGTATCCACCAGGTGCCACCCTAACTTTTCCGCAAGAAGCTTCCCCAGTGTACTTTTCCCAGAACCAGGCATGCCCAGCAGAATTAAGTTCTTATGAAGGCTTTCTTTCATGAATTGGAAATGGGACAGATTTGTTTGGAGCTAGAACTAATGGATGAACTTCGGGTTCAAGCATGATTTTTGACATGATCTTGCCAGGCCAGAAGTTGGGCGACTGTTTGTTCACGATCAGTCTTGACTTCAATTAGGGTAGACCTATTTGATTGCCATGCCTCTTGCAAACTTTTCTTAAGCTGTTCCAGATTTTCTGGCTGGAAGTAAGACAGATCGAACATTGCCGCAACTTTTGAAAACTCGCAACCATGGGGTGTACCAAAAAATCGCTCAAAAACATCCTTCTGCTTGGATATGGGTAGCATTGAAAAAATTCCTCCACCATCATTGTTCAGAATAATCAGGGTCATAGGAACTGGA
>PBZZ01000057.1:0-17500 GCA_002730365.1 Deltaproteobacteria bacterium | reverse complement strand
CAGGATCAAACTCTTGTGTTTGATACTTATTTTCTACTCAAAGTCTATTAACAGACTTCAGGGCTCCTTCTATTAAAAGCAAACCCCGAGTCTTAAAACACCCTGGAATTCGCCTCGCCTCACATCGACTCTCAAAGAACTCACGATAACTCGCGAAAGCTTATGAGAATATAAATATTGCCCAAGGATGTCAAGTGGTGTTTGAGGATAATTTAAAAATTGTTAGGAGGGATCGAAAACAGAGGAGTCGTGATCAGCTAATCTCGCATACTTCAATTAAAGCTGCAATGTCATAAGGAAGGTTTGTCGGTCCATTTTCAGACTGCAAGACCAGTGTATGAGCGACATCAATTCGTTCCTGAACCACGTGCTGTTGCCCAGGCATCACCAGACAATCTTGAAGGTATTTGAGGAGATCTTCCTCGTCTTCAATAGACTCATCCAGCATTACGACTTCGATTTTTGTACCTGTGGAAACTTCACTTAGGGGAAGTAGAAATTTGTTAGGGTGTTCGACCCCGGGCATTGGAGATCCATGAGGGCAAAATTTTGGGTATCCAAGATATTCTTCTAAGCGTTCAGCAACCAAAGGAGTGATCGCATGCTCTAAACTGTGTGCGTGTGTGTGAACTAGATACCACGGAATTTTTAATTCATGCCAAAGAAAATATTCTGCAAGATTATGGCGATGAGCAATACCTGCGGCACTTTCTTTTCCCTCCTCGGTCAGTTCAATTTCTTTACGATCGTTAAGATTCACTAATCCGTCACGTTCCAATCGACGTAGGGTTGCATGAACAGTAGAGGGACTGCTCTCTAGTCTTTGAACTAGCGTAGAAGCTTTTACCACCCGACCCATTCCTTGAATTCGGTAGATCAGGTGAAGATATTCACCAACAACAACGGACTGACGGCATTCCATGATCTTATAAAGCTCTTCAAATTCCTGAGATCATTTCTTTTCTACACGTATTACGTATCGAAAACTTTGGTATCCACCAATAAAAGAATTAATATAGCCAATCTCGTCTGAAATCCTTAGAAATAATTTCCCATTTTCTGGTATATTTTCGTAATTAATTGTAATTGCTTTCTTTTTCATCATCAGTTGTTGGCTTATGCGCTTGCGCTTGGAGTCAAGAAGGAAAATTTCTGGCTGTAGTTTTGTACCTCCAAGAATATCCCAAGATATTTGCCAATTTGCTTTGATCTCTTTGGACAACTCAAGAAAAAACCAATGGCTGCTTCTGCGATTAGACAACTCTGCATAAGCTAAGGACTGTATCGGTAAATAAAAGGTTCCCTGTTTGTTTTCAGGCAAAATCCAATCAATGATGGGCTTCGTCTCCGGCCAATCAGGTGGGTTTTCAAGCGCTTTATTCAAAGATTTCAGAGATTCGTTCCAACCAAGACGCCAAATAATAGTGGCTTGATCACGGCCAAGCTCTTTAGAACGGAATCGAGAATCTTGGAACTTCTGTAAGGACTCAAAAATTTCTGAATGCGGTTGTTCTGGTCTCCCCTGATAAACAATACTATAGGGCGTGAGCATATGTAACGTTGATTGGTTCCAACCGATCTGCCTCCCCACTGATCTGAAGAGTTCATCTTCCATATCTGCAGAGGGAGCATTCAACACTTCAAGTCGTAGCTGCCCATCGTCTTTCCGTTGTAATTGGCGAAGATCTCGAATGAGAGGAGCCCAATCCAACATTAATTGATCCAACAAAACAGCAATCACAAAACCTGCATTTCGATTGCTGATCAGACGTTGTGCGTAAACCTCTCCAAGTATTCGACCTTGGTTTTTTAGCAGCAATTGAATGCCGATGGTGGAAGCATTAAATTTCTTATTCAAAAGTTGTTGTGCAGCTTTACTGAACCGCAGATCGAAGACTGGGGCATCAGGATTTTCCTGCTCTTCACTGAGAAAAATCCGATAGGGAGCAAGTCGGCGCTGCAACATGCTTCTCAGCAATTTTTCTTGATCCGATTTAACAAACCACTCGCTCTCATCAAAACGTAACCGAATAGAAACTGGTTGCGTGAGATCATTTTGCAGTGGAATTGCTAATTGTTGTAGACCTCCTACGATTCTGGAGCGATAAAGGCGAGCTTCCATGACAACGAAGAATTCCTGGGCCTTATCGTCAGCAAATTCCTCGATCACTCTAGTTGACTCGATAAAGGAATCNGGTTCGTTGAGTAACCGATTTTCCAAGACAGGGTAGAGTTGTTCTACGTCTTCNGGTTTCAGAAATTGNGTCATCGTNCGGGTCAGAATATCTTTCTTTGCAATCGCAATCGCCGACTCGCGAGCTCGGNCATAGTTTTCATTGTAAACCCGAACGGCGGCCTGACCACGTTCTGAAACGACACCCTGAGCCTGTAATCCTTGAGACCAAAGTCCAAGTGCTACAAGCAAAAAGAGGAAGAGTCTCATGTGCTGAGTCCCAGTGATGCTTTAAGCTGGGCTAATCGCTCTTGTATCTCTTCTCTCTTTCCACTCAAATTGAAATAATATTTTACCTTCGGCTCTGTACCTGATGGACGAACGATTACTCGTGTGTTCTGCTCCAATTCCAGAATAATCACATTAGACCTCGGTAAGCCGGGTCCGACCTTTATCTCAGGACTTCCAGGAATACACACTTGGTCAGTGAATAGATCGATGATTTGTTGGACTTTCAAGCCTGCCAGCCTCTCTGGTGGGTTGTCACGGATTTGCGAAAGTGTTAATTCCATTTGTTGCTTGCCCTCAAGACCACCAAAATTTCGATTGTGCAGAGAGTCCAGATGAAAGCCATATTGCTGATACAACTCTTCCAAACGCTGGATTGGGCCACTACCCTTAGCCTTCAGTGAGGCTACCATTTCTGCAAAGGCCATCGCAGCCCAGACACCATCCTTATCCCCTGTGTGATTACCCATCAAATAGCCATGACTTTCCTCCATTCCGAAGAGGAATTTCTGACCTTTAGATTCTGCCTGGAGAGCAACAGACCAAATCCATTTGAAACCTGTGAGAACTTCTTTCACAGCCAAACCATAGTGTTCAGCAATACGCTTACCCAGAGGAGATGTCACGATCGATCCGATGTAAAGACCATTCTCTGGCAACTTACCACTCTCTTGCAGAACCCCGAGTACAAAATCTAGTAATAGAGCACCGATCTGATTCCCATTCAGCCGAATCCATTCCTGTTGATTATTCCGAACCATCACACCTAGGCGATCAGCATCGGGATCGTTGGCCAGAATCAGTTGATGTTCCACCTGAGCTTCCGCTATTGGTAGTTCGTAGGCCGTTGCATCCTCGGGGTTTGGAGAAAGTACTGTTGAGAAATTACCATCAGGAACCATTTGACTGGCAACACAGTGCACGTTAGTAAAACCGCGTTCCTTCAGCAGGCGTGGAACAAGACGACCCCCAGTTCCATGAAGTGGGGTATAGACGACCCCCAACTGCTCGTTCTGAGACGGCTTACCAAAACTCAGTGGAAGCAATTTTTCTAGGTATTCCGGATCAATGTCATCTTCAATCCACTCAATACGACCCTGCTGCAAAGCTTCTTCGAAATCCATCTGAGGAATTTCCGCAATGTCGTCTACACTTCGGACTTCATCGATAATCATCTCATCATCTGGTAGGATAATTTGACCTCCATGTTTCCAGTACACTTTGTAGCCATTGTATTCGGGTGGATTATGACTGGCGGTCAGGATGATCGCTGCTACTGCTTTTTTTTGCAGTAAGGCATAAGAGACCACCGGTGTAGGAACGATGTCACGAAATAGGTAAACTCGGATGCCGTGCTTAGCCAAAACCACAGCTGCAGCATGAGCGAACACCTCTGAGTTGTTTCGTGAATCAAAGCCAATCACAACTCCTGATGCATCTTTTTCTTGGCGCTTCTCAATGTAGCGAGCCAACCCTTCTGTGGCCTGCATAACGGTGTAACGATTCATTCTGTTCAGACCAACTCCCATCACACCACGTAGACCACCTGTACCAAACTCCAAGGTGGTACCGAAACGATCCATCAATTCTTCTTCTGTTGCTGTTTCTAGCAACAGTTTTGCTTCTTCACGAGTGGTTTCATCAAAGCAATTGGTCTCAGCCCAATACTGAGCAATCTCACGAACATTCGACATACTACCTCAAAGGGTGGTTAGTGGCTTAGTTCTTCCTCAGCAGAAAGGTGAAGAAGCATTTTTTCATCTGATGCCAACAGGTAAATTGGTTGATTTGTTTGGGGATGAATGAAATCGATCTGGTAGGCGTGCAAGAGTTGGCGATTCGGTAAGTTCCTAGCTTTTAGAAAAGCTTCTCCTTCTTCCAGCCAACGCAAAAAATCTTTCTCAGCCAGTCCATAAAGCTTGTCTCCAACAATTGGGAATCCACTAGCTGCCGCATGTACACGAATCTGGTGGGTTCGCCCGGTCATCGGATGAATTTGCAGGTAAGCACCCCCTCCAATTGTTTTTAATTGGCGAAAGCGTGTCTCACTTGGTTTTCCGTCCTCACAAACCGATTGCTTGATCCGAATGGAACTAGATGGATCTAGTCCAATGGGTTTCGATACCAGGATTTCTTCCTCGGGTAATGGAGTGGTGACAACTGCGCGGTACTCCTTGCGGATTTGCTTATCACGGAACAAAGCCGCCATCTGTTGAGCCATTTGATGAGTCTTAGCAAATAACACGACTCCGCTGGTCTCACGATCTAGACGGTGAATTGTAAAGAGTTTCTGCCAACCAAAGCGCTCACGAACAAGGTGCATGAGTGTATTCTTGAAGTACCTACCTGAAGGGCTGGTTGGAAGGTCACCAGACTTATTCAAACCGATTAGCCACTCATCTTCATAGAGCACCTCATAATCAGCATCCACAGAAGGTTCAAGCGAATCAGGACGCAGATAGATCACCCGTTGGTTGTTTCGCAGCTTTTGTCCTGCCTTCCCTTGCTGACCATCCACCAACAGATGGCCAGATTTAATACGATCTCCCCACTCCTTTGGGCCGTAGTAACGAAAGCGCCGGAGCAAAAATTCTAAAAGAGTCTCTTCTTGACCATTTACTCGAGCATATTGGAAGCTCAATTTCGTATGGCCCTCTATCATCTGCATTGACACTAATTCTGCTCCAACAAAGCAGAGCGATCTTTCAACAAAGTTTGAATCGAATAGGCAGAGATTGCAAAAATCCATGGCTCCGTCTGCTGATTCAGTAGCTCTATTTCTTGATTCATCGTTTGATTATCGCTGTTGCTCCTCAATACAAGACTGATCCAATGCTGTTCAGCAACCTCTGTTGCACCTATAGACATCTTCAGAACTCGACCATCACTAGCAGTTGCTATAACTTGAAAGACTTCGTTATGGCCAACTTCTTCAGGAGGAGTTTTAGCGGACTTCAAAGCATTAAACTCTAGACTGCGCAAAGCACGAGCCATCTGTTCTACCACAGAAGTGTTGAGTTGTTCGACAGCTTGCTGATCTGACAGCTTCCACTTATCAGGAGCTTCTGAGTTATATTCCAAGGTGTATTCACTACCTCCTGGTGTTTCAATTTTTAGGACTTGAATGGAAGCATCACCCAGAGTGAAGAGTTTTTTCTGCATCCAGCCGGCTTCTGAAGTCTGAAGGGGGAGTTGCTCCGCAATCAGAAAAGCCGTTTCTTCACCAAAAAACCGGATGTATTGCCCGTCCCCCTGTTCCCTTGGCTTGCCAATCAAAAGTTGCAGCACAGATCGTTGCTGCTGGTCTATCAAATCCAGACGCTTTGCAGTGCCGTCACCTCCAGCTTCCGGATCAACTAATTCCAGTCGAGGATGTTGTTCAGGATTACTGGTCACTACGTCACCCACTTTGGTTTCCAACAGAGCCAATAGTAATTTGCGAACCTGCTGACTCTCAGCAGGCCAGCCCGATCCCCCAACTCGCCATGCCCCATCGACTTGCTTCAATTCAAAGTCTTGATCCGTAGTGCTGACCCGCAGTGTCACCAACTCCTCAACCTTCAGNTCATCTAGCAAGGTTTTTGGGCCACTTATTTTGTAAGCGGCTCGNGACGAGCCTTGTTCCTGCCAAACTAGAAAAAAACCAGTTGCCGATAAAACCAGTGTTAGCGCAAACAATATTTTCNACATNCCAACTCCTNAGATCCTTTCGTGTGAGAGCCGATATTTTTGAGACAAATTATAAGATCACAAAATTAGTAAGCTANGAGAANACCCTTCAAATTCAAGATCATTTCGTTCCCGAAGAGATTCAAGGGTGTTGCTTCACCCTTCCTTCCAAGCTCAGAATTGGTTCATACAGGTCTGGTCTACGGTCACGAAAAATACCCCAGCTTTGTCGTTGTATTAGAAGCGTTTCCAGATCAAAAGACTGCAGCAAAATGGCTTCCTCATCTCTGGGTGCGGTTTGTAGAAGTTCACCCATCGAGCCTGCAATGAATGAAGAACCATAAAAACTAAGCGTGTACTCTTCGCCAGTCTCCGCTCCTACTCGATTGGCTGCGATCACGGGGACCATATTGGCTGCTGCATGGCCCTGCATAACTCGCATCCAGTGCGCTTGAGAGTCCCATTCTGGAGCTAGGGGTTCAGAACCAATCGCTGTTGGATAGAGCAAGATCTCAGCTCCTTTGAGCGCCATGCACCGCGCAGCTTCTGGAAACCACTGATCCCAACAAATACCGACCCCCACACATCCATATCTGGTCATCCAGACTCGAAAACCTGTATCCCCAGGTGAGAAGTAGAACTTTTCTTGATATCCAGGGCCATCAGGAATATGTGATTTTCTATAAAGACCCAACAACTCACCATCGGCATCAATCATCGCCAAGGAATTGAAAAATACAGGTCCAGCCTTTTCAAAAAAGCTAATTGGCAGAACCACGGCCAATTCACGGGCAAGCTGCTTCATTCCGATAAGTGTTGGATGATTGGTCACAGGATGTGCAAGATCAAAATTTACGGGGCGCTGTTCTTTGCAGAAGTACAGTGATTCAAAAAGTTCAGGTAGTAAGATGATATGAGCTCCTTTTGCTGCTGCAATCCTGATCCAATCTTCTGCTCGCTGGACATTTTCTTCAGTATTGTCTGACCAAGATCGCTGTAGTGCAGCAATCGTCACAGTTTTCATGAATTTCCTTGAAAATAGGGCATTGAATTCGCTGGGAGGAACTGCTTTGTCAGAACTAGCAACGGCATGGCTTTACTTTTTGCTGATGCTCCCGTAGAGGTAAATGATTTTCTCGCTTTGATGCCATGCTCCGTATCCGTTTTCTCTGGATTGGCCGAACGCAGGAGGCTTATCTGCGGGAGGGATTAAAAATCTATCAGCAGCGCCTCCAGCACTATGCCCACATTGTTGCGGAAGAAATCAAGCCACAACAACGTTGGCAATCGTTACCAGAGATCACACGAAAACAAGCAGAAACCAAAGCGCTACAAGAGCGCCTACTCCCAGGTGAGCAGTGCATTTTACTTGACGAGCAAGGTCAACAACTTGACTCGATTGGTCTCTCACGCTGGCTGGAAAATTTCCACATGCAATCCGTACCACAGATTACTTTAATGGTGGGCGGTCCCTATGGTGTTGATCGGGAGGCTTTTCCACAGCAGACAAAACACCTAAGCTTATCCCCGATGACTTTCAGTCATCAAATGATTCGTCTGATTTTACTGGAACAGGTTTATCGGGCTTTCACTATTCTCAACGGCGAGCCTTACCACCACCGTTAACAAAATATCTCTACAAGAGAATTTATGCGAATTTTGATCTTGTTGGCAGTCGCACTATTTGCGCTCAGTGGACTGGGCTACTTTGCCATCCTTAATAGTGACACAATTTTCTTATACCTGTCGCCTTCCCTTTCGCTAAATATTCCTCTGTGGGCCGTAATGCTTGTTTTCTCTGTCCTAGGATTCCTGGCCTCTGAGTTACGATCCTTGGTATTGCACCCAGACCGCTTCTTCCAGCGCTTTCGTGTTTCCTTGGAAAAAGCTCGCCAGCAGCGCAGGATTGAAACCTATCGTGATTTTCACCGTGCTGTTTTGTCCTGTGACTTGAGAAGAGTAAAGCGTCTCTTTGCTCGAATCACTCCAAGGAGAGCTCCGCTAGATATTCGAGTGAAAAATTTAGTTAGCAAGCGCTATATCTGGGATACTCCACGTATGCTACAGGGATTCTTTCAGCTACGGCAGGAATTCCCAAATGAGTTGGAAGTCTTGCTACCTTATCAGCAGTTCACCTTGGAAGTTGGCGAGTGGGGAATTGCAGAGCAGTTGAGCCATGAAATCGACCGATTAGCTCATAATCACCCAGAAGCCTTGATGGGATTACGCGAAGTCTTTGTCCAACGTGGAGACTGGCCCGCCTGTGTACGACAGGAGCGACATATTCTGGAGCTATATCCAGACGGTGTGATTGGTGATCAAGTGCGGTCCCGACATGAGCAAAGGCTCCACCTTGCTGCAGAGCAAGAACCTGAGCTACTCAACAACTGGAGCATGAAGTACCTACCGGGAGGTAAAAAAGCGATCAAGCACCTTTACTCCGTTTCAGCCGCAATCAGTGAGGCAAATCATCTTCACCAGAACGGTCAGTCGATCAAGGCGGCTGAATTGTTGCGCACGAGCTTCGAACAGAATGGGACACCTCGCCTGCTCGATGAGTTGGAACGACTCTACACCGATACCGGCAACAACCAGACGATCTACGATATACTGGAGCGCTTGGAAAATTCTTCCAAGACCTCGCTCTATGTTACTTTGACACTTGCTCGCATCAATCTACGTAGCGGAAACACAGAGGAAGCCCAGCGCCGCCTTCAGCAAATGCAACCCGAATCTTCCAATGCTGCGGCCTCACTCTACCACGCACTACGTTACCAACTCGCTTTAAAACTGAAGAAACCAGAAGCTGCCTTGGAAGCTGCTAGTCAACTCACTCCGGTAAATTCTCCAAATTGATTAGTTCGCAGTTTTGAGTGCAATCACACCCCAACACCGATCTCCATCCAATCCTTGTAGCAAAGCGGAGATTTAGCGTCCTAGCCGGGGACTGAAACTAAATTGTTGAAAAATCGTACTCTTCAAAACACGACTTTCACAAACAGCTTTCCATTGAAAAGTTACAAACAAAATACGATTGATTTAAATTATTCTACCCTTTAGTTCTCCTCGATCTTACAACCATGCCTCCAACACTTTTGCGGCGTAGATTTGGATTTTTTTTAGTTTGCTATCGCTCAGTCTCTTCATCTGGTCATGCAAAAGTGGCGGATCATCAGAAGGCGAATCGGACAAAATACATGTCATCGAAAATCATTCCCAAGATCATTTCCGCCTACTCGTACAGACTACTTTTGGTCCTGATAGGACAAGCTTGGAACAAGTGGATAAACTTGGTGTTGACGGCTGGATTGACCATCAACTTAACATGAGTTCGGCGTACGATAGCACTTCAGATAATTGGCCAACTCATCTAGAGCGGACCATCGAAATTGCCCAGCAAGCTGAGCCTAATGTGAGTTGGTATGGGGCGGATGACGACGGTACAGCATACTTCAACGAAGCCAATGGTGATATTCAAGTCACGCTCTACCAGATGGCTGCTTGGTGGGACAATGTACTTGGGAACCCAAAATATCTAGCCTTGGGACAGGATCAACTCCGTCAGCGAGTGGCGTATGCACTGAGTCAGTTGCTTGTGACTTCTAACAGTGCTTTCCCCCTGAATCGACGTGGTGAAGGATTGGCTTACTACTACGACTTGCTCGCCAAGCATGCTTTCGGGAACTACCGGGATCTCCTCAGTGATGTGGCCCGCAGCCCAACCATGGGGGCTTATCTTTCTCACCAGGGGAATCGCAAAGCGAGCCAATCAGAAGGAACCCGACCAGATGAAAACTTTGCTCGTGAGGTGATGCAACTCTTCACCATCGGACTGTATGAATTAAATCTTGATGGTTCTCCCAATCGAGACGGCGACCTCAACACCTATCCTGATAGTGGCAGTGACTTCGTGCCTACCTACACTCAACAAGACATTGAAGAACTAGCAAAGCTGTTCACTGGCTGGGATCTTGTTGGAAACAAAAAATATGGGCGCTTGGTCAACACAGATGGTGACTTCACACAAGCGATGGAATTCAGCCCAGAGTTCCATGAGGATGAAGCAGACGACTACTATACGAATCAGGATGGGAAGGTAACAATTCTTGGAAAGACCATTGCGCTCAACGCAACGGACCGACTTGGCAACGCAAGTGGCCTCGATGCAGTTCTCGATGTGTTATTTGCTCACGATAACATTGCTCCCTATGTAGGCAAGCATCTGATCAAGAGCCTCATTACTTCCAATCCTTCCGCTGATTACGTCGCTGACGTAGCCATAGTCTTTAACGATGATGGGAACGGGACAAAAGGGAATTTGAAAGCCGTTGTCCGAGCAATACTTACTCACCAGCAAGCCAGAGATACTGACGTCAAGAACAATCAGGCTTTTGGCAAAATCAAAGAACCCTTGCTGATGGCAACACACCTTCTCAGAGCTACTGACACCCAACCTCTAGACAGATGGACCAGTCACGGAGATGTATCCATGAACGATGTTTACTGGCTACCGAGACCAGAAAAGTTTTTTGGTTATGCACCAATGCGTTCACCATCCGTCTTCAATTTTTTTAGTCCTGACTTTGTCCCTAGTGATGAAACCTTTGCTTCCAACAATTGGGTTGCTCCCGAACTGCAGTTACAGACAGACCAAGCTCTGGCCAACATGAATAATTTTACCAAGAATGTACTGCACTCCTACGAGCAAAACCGAATTGAGATGTCTTCGACGCTTACTGCCTTTGGAAACAGTAAGACTCGTAAAAATTCTCCCTTACTTCTATTGAATTTCGATAAGGAATTGGAGTCGATCCGAAAGGCCATCTATGGAAATAGTGGCAATTTTTCTGAACAGACAGGGCTGAACCTCAAAGAAAAATTAGCCAACTGGAGCGATGATAAAAAACAAATAGCCATCAAAGCTCTGCTAGACCACTTGGAGGAGGTGTTACTTGGAGAATCAATGACCAATGAAATGCGAGAGGCCTTCGAAGCTTTCCTGGGGGACTATACCTTTGGTAGTAGTGAAAAAGAAATCGTACTGAACATGATCAAGGATTCCTATCGCTTCCTAGTGACTTCTGCGCATTTCATGGTTCAAAATTGAGGAGAGCTAGATGACAAGAACAATCCAAAGAAGACAACTTCTCAAAGCAACACTTGGGCTGGGTGGGTTGGCCTGTGCTAGCCCATTCGGTTGGTCAATGGCTCCCTCTGTAATGGCATCGACTCCGAGCTTTACAGACTACAAGGCAATGGTTTGTGTGTTCTTGTACGGAGGAAATGACAGTTTCAACATGCTAATTCCTGCAGACAACACATCATTCGGAAACTACCGGTCGATTCGGGGGAATCTGGCTGTGGACAACACGAAAACCATCCCAATTCCTGATTTGACCGGTACTCTAACAAATCCACAGCAACGATAGTGCTTATCGTCAGGATGGGATTTACCGGCCAAAAGGACTCGCTCTGGGTGTCAACCCGGTGATGCCCGAATTGGCCAAATTGATTGCTGACAACAAGGCTTCGGTTGTCGCAAACATAGGTCCCTTGGTAAAACCCGTTAGCAAAACCGACATCAGTAGCTTCACCACTTCGCAAGCACAGCAGAATCTTCCGTTGTTTCTCTTCTCACACAACCACCAACAGAGAATTCTTCAAACAGGGAAAGCTAATAGTTTGGATGATACTGGTTGGGCTGGCAGAATTGCTGATCAATGGCAGGGCATCAACAGTCCAGTCGGGTTGAACATCTCTTATTTCGGCAATGACCGAATGCTGATTGGTGAGACCACATCACCCTTAGTTCTCAACCCAGGGCGTNCCACNCGCTTCAGCGAAATGCAAAATGACAGNTTGAACAGCAATCTTCNNCGTAAAGCGCTGTTTCAGGCTCTAGCCGGCTCAACGAATNAGAAAAACTTTGCTACTTATCGAACAGATAATCCTTGGCAAAAGCTTTATGGGAATATTCTGCAAAAATCCCACACAACTATCGATGAACTCTATCAAAAATGGCAAAGTGTGAGCGCTGAAGATTTCTTCAGCACTCTCGACTCCTATAACCAGAGTTTATTCTATCCCTACACGGACTCATCAGACACAAGCTTCCTTGGTCTGGAAGGCTCCCTCTCTGGCAAGCTGATTCCGCAGTTGGATGCCGTTGCACGAATGATTCATCTGGGGAAAACAGACTACGGTTTCAAACGACAAATTTTCTTTGTCCTACACGGAGGGTTTGACACTCATGGAAGTCAAACAGATGTTCATCCTGTGCTCTTGAGGGAGCTCAGCCTTGGACTGTGGAAATTGCGGAAAGCTCTTGAGGAACTGGGATTGGAAAACAATGTGACGACTTTCACGATGTCTGACTTTGGACGAACCATGAGCAACAATGGAAATGGAACTGATCACGCTTGGGGAGGACATCACATCGTGATGGGTGGAGATGGCAACAATACTTCCGGAAATCTCAATGGCGGTAAATTATTGGGGACTGTGCCGAATGTCACGCTAGGAGGGAATGATGATTATTCCGACAAAGGTCGTGTCATCCCAACTACTTCCCAAGATCAACTCAACGCCTCCATCTGTCAGTGGTTTGGAGTACCTACAACAGACATAGAAACTACACTTTTTCCGAATCTCACTAATTTCTCTACGAAATACTTAAACTTATTTGCCTCCTGAATTCTAACACTTGCTACGGTCAAAATGTAGGTGACCGATAACTGGATCAATCAGCATAGCTCTTCCCTTGGCAGGTCTAGTTTTCCCACCAATTGTTTTCTAGAACACCTTACAGGGCACCCTACTCGTTGCAGATTCCCAGAAATCCTTGCGTTCCCATCCCATTTAAGCCTAAAATCATTGTATCAACTGATACCTTCAACTCTTTGACTCAAGTGCCTTCTCTATGAACTGGAAGAACGAAAACATTCTGATCATTCTCAGTATTCTGATCCTGGCGATTTTCATGGTGAACACCTTCGGCGGTGATTCACGACGTGAGCAGAACATGAACGAGATGATTTATTCAGACTTCATTGCTCGAGCCAATATGGGTGATATCGCCAGTGCCCAATTTATTGGGGATAGCGTGGTAGAAGGATTCACCAACGATGGTATGGCCTATCGCACGTTTGTGCCCCCCAATGATGTGGGCTTGACTGAGATGCTGCGTGAGAAAGACGTTCAACTGAACTATCTGCCAGAACCTGAAACTCCTTGGTACCTCAACGTCCTCATTCACTGGGGGCCTTTCATCCTGATCTTTGCGATCTGGATCTTCCTGATGCGCCGCATGCAAGGAGGGGCTGGAAAGCTGTTCTCCCTAGGGCGTAATCGAGCGCAGAGAATCGAGCCCGATCAACACCAGGTGACTTTTCAAGATGTTGCGGGGGCTGATGAAGCAAAGGAAGAACTGAAAGAGACCATCGACTTTCTTAAAGATCCCGCCAAGTTCCGTCGCTTAGGTGGGCGGATACCCAAGGGAGTGTTGATGTCCGGACCTCCAGGAACCGGAAAGACCCTGTTGGCAAAAGCCGTAGCAGGTGAAGCTGGAGTACCGTTTTACAGCATCAGCGGATCAGACTTCGTTGAAATGTTTGTCGGTGTCGGTGCTAGCAGAGTACGTGACTTATTTGAAGAGGGCCGCCGCAATGCACCCTGTATTCTTTTCATCGATGAGATTGATGCTGTTGGACGCAGTCGTGGAGCTGGGATGGGAAGCGGTAATGATGAACGGGAACAGACTTTGAACCAGTTGCTTGTTGAGATGGATGGTTTTGATGCGACCGAAGGAATCATTGTGATTGCCTCCACCAACCGGCCTGATGTCTTAGATCCTGCCCTAATGCGACCAGGACGATTTGATCGACAGGTCTATGTATCTCTACCAGACGTCCGTGGTCGGGAAGCAATACTCGGAGTACACGCTGAGAAAGTCAAGATGGCATCCGATGTAGAGCTCAGAATTATCGCCCGAGGAACACCAGGGTTTTCCGGTGCTGATCTACGGAACCTGATTAACGAAGCTGCTCTTTTTGCTGCACGTTCCAACAGGAAGGAAGTCACTCTGGCAGAATTAGAGTGGGCTCGAGATAAGGTAATGATGGGTCCAGAGCGAAAAAGTATGGTGATGTCAGAAGATGAGCGTAAAACCACAGCCTATCACGAAGCAGGACATGCCCTGGTATCCGCCCTCTTGCCGAACGCAGATCCGATCCACAAGGTGACGATCATTCCACGCGGACGGGCCCTAGGAGTTACAGCCTATCTTCCAGAAAATGACAACCGTTCCTACGATGTCGAGTATCTGAGCAACCGTATCACGATCGCAATGGGGGGACGAGCGGCTGAAGAGGTGATCTTTGACCAGTTGACGACAGGAGCCAGTAACGACATCCAGCAGGCTACAGAAACCGTGCGCAACATGATCTGTCGATGGGGAATGAACAACAAATTTGGCCCCATTGTACTAGGTAGCGACGAACAGCAAAGCGTGATGGGCCAAGCTCTGGGTAAAGAGAGGGAATACAGCGAAGACACAGCGGAGCAGATCGACACAGAAATGAGAGACATGGTGAAATCTCATTACGAGCAAGCCTGCCAGCTACTGAGAGACAACCTCGATACATTGCATCAAATTGCCCATACACTTCTGGAGGAAGAAACAATTGAGGGAAGCCGCATTATGGAGATGTTAGGCAAGCCTCAACTTCCGAAAGTCGAGATTTCCCTGAACTGAACGATATGGAATCGAATTGGTGGCAGCGCCTACGCTTCTTAAGCTTGGCGTTGCTTCCCAAAAAAAACTTTAGCCGACTTTGTGGCTGGATCGCTGACCAACGCTGGCCTTCCTACCTGCTGCACCAAATCCTGATACGCTCCTTCGTTCGTTGCTTCAATGTTGATCTCAGCGAATGTCCTCAAAAACTGAAAGACTTCCAGACTTTCAACGAGTTCTTCACAAGACCGCTCAAGCCTGAAACAAGACCGATCTCAACAGACAAAAACGCTCTGATCTGTCCGGTTGATGGAACGATTGGGTTCCTTGGAACAATCACTCAGGAAACGCTTTTACAAGCCAAGGGCAAAGAGTATCTACTAACTGACCTGCTCCAAGATTCCTTTGTTGCCCACGAATACGAGGGAGGAATCTACCTAACAATTTACCTGGCTCCTTACAACTACCACCGTATTCACAGTATGGTGGAAGGCTCTATCACACGATTTGCCTACATACCGGGTGAATTATGGACCGTCAGCCCACTGGGATTGGCTTTTGTACCCAGGCTCTTTGCCCGGAATGAACGTTGGATTTCATACATTGACACAGAACATGGCGAGTGCGCCCTGGTCAAGGTTGGTGCTACTGTCGTCGGGAGGATACGAACCGTCTACCACACAGCTTACTCCAACCGACCTGGCGCTAGACCCCTCAAGGAATCCCTACCCACAGCTTACCCCATTAAAGCGGGCGAAGAGATCGGTCGCTTTGAGCTTGGATCAACCGTGGTTCTTCTTTTCCAAAAAGACCAAGTCGAGTTAAATTCGCTTGCATTAGGCCAAACAGTTCGTCTCGGAGAAACTTTTGGGCGTTTCTACTCACCTAAATCTCCTTGATTTTTCCCACGAGAGCTTTAGCGTTTGAGCACATTTGCTGCTGGGCTCCTGGCTCATCTAGCACATCTAGAAATTCCCCTGGAATGGATGAAAACAGATGATTGATTTTTCTGGAAAAAGAGGCCTAGTACTCGGTGTGGGCAACCAGCGCAGTATCGCTTGGGCCGTAGTAGAACGACTACACCAACAGGGTGCTGAACTGGGATTAACCTTCCTCCGTGACCCCAAAGGCCGTTTTGAAGCTAATGTTCGTAAATTAGGAGAGCAAACCAGCGCTACGCTGATCGCTGAATGTGACGTAGCCTCTGATGAGTCGATTGAGGCGCTAATCAAGCGGGTGGATGAGCAGTGGGGGGAATTAGACTTTTTGGTACACAGTCTCGCCTATGCAGACACCCAAGACCTCAGCAAGCCCTTCTCTGAAACCTTGCGGGACGGATTCAACAAGGCACTGGAAATCAGCGCGTACTCTTTGCTTCCTCTTGCGAAGGGAGTCATTCCAATGATGCGTAAGCGTGGTGGAGGTAGCATCGTCAGCATGAGTTTTATTGGTTCCACCCTGGCCGTTCCAAATTACAACGTTATGGGACCTGCCAAAGCAGCTCTTGAATCCTGTACGCGTTATCTGGCAAGGGAGTTGGGCCCCGAAAACATACGAATCAACTCTCTTTCTCCTGGTGCGATACGCACTCTATCATCAGCAGGTATCAAGGACATCTCTGAGATGATCCGAGTTGCTGGGGAACACTCTGCCATGAAACGAACCGCCACCCAAGCCGAAGTGGCAAACACTGCTGCGTTTTTACTAAGTGATGCTGCCAGTGGAATCACGGGGCAACTGATCTACGTAGATTGTGGTTACTCGATCATGGCCAACTGAGGAAAGCTTCATGGCAACTCAATTCGATTCCACTCAAAAGGTTGGGAAACTTTCGGCTGCTATACATCCTCAGACCGAGCAATTACTAGATCTCCCACTGGAGACAAGGTTGATCTTGGGAGAGTGCATGATGAATATCAGTGAAGTACTGCGCTTGGGACAAGGCTCCGTCATTGAACTGGACTCCAAACCGAAAGAACCTCTGGAAATTTGGGTTAATGATCGTCAGATCGCTAGAGCGCAAACGGTTGTTGTCGAAGAAAAGGTTGGAGCCCGGATCGTGCATATTGAATCACCAGAAACTCGACTCAAATCCATGTCACGTGTTCACCATGATCCATCCCGTTCCTGAGTTTCTTGCACGACAGCTGGACCTTGTAGATCGTTGGCACCGAGCCCCCTACGCAGTCACAGAGGGCATTGACTTCCAGAGCTTGCTTGACCGTCAGCATTGGGCCAATTTCTTACTTTGGCATGAAGAAGATCTCGCTAGGGATCCTGACGCAACAGACCGTATCATCGCTCAGGTGAAACGAAACATAGACAAGCTCAACCAACAACGGAACGACTTGATTGAACAGTTGGATGAGCACCTCCTAGGACACCTGCAGGAAGTTGCCAAACCAGCCGCGGACGCACGCATCAACAGTGAAACTCCCAGTAGTATATTGAAGACCCTCGCCACCCTTGAGAAAGCAGCAGCCTGTATAGGAGCCGTCGGGTTTCTTGATGCTGTTGCAGGCTGCCTTGCCAGGGCAGGTACCCTCAATCATCGGTGCCTTCCCTGTGTCGAGGTAGACATACCTGCGGCATCTTGTCGACCCTTTGGCCTTACCGTCCTCCGCGCAACAGGCGGCAGC
>PBZZ01000056.1 GCA_002730365.1 Deltaproteobacteria bacterium | reverse complement strand
ACTGCGGTTAACAGAGGACATGATACAGATACTGTAGTAGTAGTGACAGGACAGCTAGCAGGAAGAATCTATGGATGCTATGCCCTTCCTGATTGGATGTTCGATGGTTTGTATGAACACGATCAGATTCGGTATCTATCTAGTAAGCTTCATGATTTAAACAAGTAGGCATTCGGGATTAAGATACATTCTTCATCTCATTTTGATGCTGATCATAATATTCGATCATGCATCTTATTGTTTTGCTTATTCTTTCTGCATCAGAATCGTAATCCTCCGAAACATATGACGCAAAAATTTCTAGTAACTCATTAAAAATCTCAGGCTTTACATGCAATTTCACGCAAGGTTCGGCATTGAAGCACCCTGAAGAGCACTGCATGTTATCTTCTCCAAATATATCCTCTCTCTTGTCGTGTGCTAGAGAGTTTTGGATGAGAGCCAAAATTGTTTCTTCTTGAGACTCAAACTGAAACTTTTCAGTGAAACTATTTAGAATATCTTCTTGATGAATTTTCAAACTTACTTCAAGCTCCATTTCTCCCTTTCGTGATACTGCTGTATAATGGCATTTTTTCTGAAAAAATATTAATCAAAATCAGAACTCAATTTTTTGAGATAAAGAAAATTAAGATACCAAAAAATTTTCTCCAATCCAACATTTCTATTAACTCCCTTCTCGCCACCTCCACCATTTTCGCTAGTTTAATTGCAATTAAATCCTTTTCACTCTTCTCCACTTGAACAACTAAATAGTCAATTATTTCATAGAATAACCTCGTTATTTCTTCAATTTTCTTCTCCTCAAGTTCACTGCATTTCATTCATATAAATCGGCTGATTGACACTCATAGTGACACCGAAAACGCTCTTCTTCTAAATGACTCCTTCCCTGGATCATCCAGTTTGACAGTCAACAAATCCTGATCATCAACCAATTGACATCTTCGCTGCATTGAATCAGTCTTCTGTCCTACCTGTTTCATCACTATTAACCTCTGAGCTAGCTGACATTTTCTTCAGGATACAAGATGATTCCAGAGCAGCTGTTTACCAAGGAAGACTCCAATGATGACAGTATTTTTTACGCAAGCCCACGGCTAGTTAAGCACATTGACGAAAATGCCTGTCAAGTTCTGAAAAACTACTATGATTCGTTACTTAAAGATGGCGATGCTGTGCTGGATTTGATGTCGAGCTGGGTTTCACACCTGCCTGACCACAAGCACTACGCTAGGGTTTCTGGCCATGGAATGAACCAAATTGAACTGCAAAACAATGCTCAGCTCACTGATTTTCATATTCAGAACCTAAACATAGAGCAGCAGCTACCATATGGCGATGAAGAATTTGACCTTTGTACGATTGCCGTATCAGTTCAATATTTAACCTCTCCGGTACAGGTCTTTAAGGAAATTTACAGAGTCCTTAAGCCGAATGGGACCTGTTGTGTGAGTTTTTCAAACAGAATGTTCCCAACGAAAGCAATCCTTGCTTGGCGAATGTTTAGCGGCGAGGATCACTGTCGGCTAGTTTCCTGGTACTTTGAGAAGATGGGGGAGTTTCGTGAAATTCAGTCTGCGCAACTTGTCAGCGAAAACAGTAACTTTGATCCGTTGTATGTGGTAACAGCCAAGAAAATCTTGGTTTAAACAATCATCAATCAACAAAAATTTCGGTTTGGTAGCCATGAATCAATCAAAAGAGAATTCACCCAGTGGTTCGGATCTCCGAAAATCTGAAATCAATTTTTCTTTCAGAGACAACACCTACAAAGGATATCTTGTGGCGCCGAGTGCGGAACAAGGTCCACGCCCACTCGTGTTGATTTTTCATAATTTTCAAGGGCTCAAGTTCTTCGAACTGGATGTTGCCGAATACCTGGCCAAATTGGGATATGTCGGATTAGCGGCAGATCTTTATGGGGATCTCGTGCCACCCCACCAAAGACTATGGCCGGAAGATGAGCAGCTCGTGCCAGCTTTCCAGAAGCAGTGTTTTGAAGGGCTAGTTTCACTGGATCACGATCATGAAAAATTCAGAGCTTTGCTGAAGATTTGGTTGGAAAAAGGGCTAGAGAGTCCTTTTGTCGACAAAACGTTTGCCCCAGCTGCGATTGGCTACTGTTTTGGGGGAATGGCGGTGCTGGAGTGTATCCGAGGTGGCTTGGATGTCGGAGGAGTTGTTTCTTTCCATGGTCTGTTGCAAACCGGAGAAGATCCGAATGCTGCAAAATATGGTGCAGCAATACCACCGCTGAAATTATGTAAAAACCATTACAACAGAAAAGCCGTCGTATTGATTGAGAACGGTGCAGCTGATTATCTAGTGACAAATGAAAGCAAGGAAAGATTCTATGCTGAAATGAATGAAGCTGGAGTCGATTGGAATTTTCATGATCACTCAGGAACACCTCACGGATTTGCGCTACCCCCCACGCTAGGGCCTCCTGGACATTTGCATGAAAGTTCTGACAGACGTTCTACGATGAACATGTTGAGCCTATTTAAAGAAATATTTCCGGGAGTTCCGCAAAATTATGTTGCCAGAAATGCCGCTGGTACCGCAATTCCTGTGTAAGGAGAGAGAGGAAGGGAAAAATGGGAGATGTTGTAATTGCGTGGTTTGGTCCAACTAAGTCATCTCTACTATTTGGGATCTATCGATGCAATGTCTCACCACGCTCACTCAAAATGCGTTGAATCATGCTGACTGGTGCCAGAATTTCCTCTTACTGACGGGCCTATTCCTTTGATGACCTACCAATTCTTCATCTGTGACGTCTTCACCAAACACGCTTTTCAAGGGAATCAGCTCGCAGTCATTCCAGAAGCTAGTGGTCTGAATGATGAGCAAATGCAGCAGATCGCTCGTGAATTCAATTTCTCCGAAACAACTTTTGTCTTTCCTCCTGAACAAGGCCAGACCAAACGAGTGAGGATCTTCACGCCTACCTCGGAAGTACCATTTGCAGGTCACCCCAACTTGGGCACTGCCTTCACGCTCTACCGCAACAGATATCTTGGTGATGCCCAGCCTCCGCTAAAGGTCGTCTTTGAGGAAGAGGCCGGTTTGGTTCCAGTCACCATCACGAATCCAGATGACGGTCATCTCTTCTTTGAACAACAAGCTCCTACACCCCTCTCGCTTGGAGCGGAGATCGGCTTGGAATCGGTCAGCCAAGCTCTGAGTCTTTCAGTCTCAGCGATTCGTTCGGATAGACACAGACCGCAGCTTGCCTCTGTGGGTCTGCCTTTCTTGATGGTCGAATTGAAGGATCGAGAGGCACCAGAGAAAGCGAGGCCAAATCTAGACGCATTTCCAGTATTCCAGATGCAGGGCGCAGCGATGACGCATCTCTACGTGCGCTCTGAGGATGAATTTGATCTGCGGACTCGGATGTTCGCTCCGTTGGCCGGCGTGACTGAAGATCCCGCGACCGGAAGTGCGAATTGTGCCCTGGCTGGATTACTCGCTCACCTTGAGGAAGGTTTAGACAGAGAGCATGATTGGAGAATCGCTCAAGGAGTTGAAATGNGTAGACCGAGTGAACTGAGAGCCCGGGCAAGAAAGCAAAACAGTGTGGTAACCACCACTTGGATTGGTGGNAATTGTGTNCAGGTAGCAGAGGGTAATCTACATATCTGAGAAGAAATTCTCCTAGGGGTTTCAGCTAATCGCTCTTCCCTTGCTTTACTTTCCATCGAAGCATGCCCCAAACAGATTCATCAAACGAGTAGCTCAATGAAGTCACCACACACGTTTTATGGTTGTATTCCAGCCCTGATGACTCCCTGCGACGAATCTGGCAGCCCCAAATTTGATGCGCTAGTCCGCAAAGGCCAGGAGCTGGTTGAAGAAGGGATGAGTTCAGTGGTGTACTGTGGATCAATGGGGGACTGGCCGTTACTTTCTGAGGAGCATCGCCGCCACGGAGTGAATGCCCTGATCGAAGCTGGTCTTCCAGTCATTGTGGGAACTGGTGCTCAAAATACTCAGAACGCAGTAGCTCACGCTGTCCATGCAAAGGCTAGTGGGGCAAGAGGGTTGATGATCATTCCCAGGGTCCTCTCCAGGGGCACTTCACCCACAGCTCAAAGAGCTCATCTGGCTGCGGTTTTGGAAGCTGGGATTGATCTTCCATCCATTATTTACAACAGTCCGTACTATGGATTTGAAACGAAAGCAGAGTTGTTTTTTGATTTACGGAAAGATTACCCGCATCTTGTTGGATTCAAAGAATTTGGAGGCGCTGAGGCGCTGAATTACGCTGCAGAACACATCACCAGCGGGGAGGAAGAGCTGGAACTACTGGTTGGGGTCGATACCCAAGTTTGCCACGGAGTACTTCGATGTAGCGCCATTGGATTGATTACTGGGGTTGGCAACGTTCTGCCACAACCCGTACTGAAGTTGTTTGCACTCTGCCAAATGGCCCTCAGCGGAGATTGCCAAGCAAAAAACTATGCGTATGAGCTCGAAGATGCCCTAAAAACGCTATCCATTTTTGATGAAGGCCCGGACCTTGTGCTCTACTACAAATATCTGTTGTTTCTCAAGGGAGACACTGACTATCAACACCATCTCAATGCCTTTGATGAACTGGGCCCAAGCCAGAAAGATTTTGCGGCGAGCCAGTTGGCTTTGTTTGAACGATGGTGGAACAGATGGCCAGGAAAACAATATCCTGTGGAATAGTTTTCAAATCCTGACCAGTGTTCTCAAGCAGTGAGGTTGAACCTGTTCATTCCTCCAGGTTGTCAATCACAATCGGATCGATCAGATCTGCCGGGTGGAAGCCAAAAATACGGGAATAGAAATACAGCTCAAGCTCTAGGCAGCGCTTGATGTTCTCTGCGATACGAAAGCCATGTTGCTCTTTTTCAAAGGGCACATACGCCACGGGAATCTCCTTTGTCCGCAGTGCTTCGACCATCATCTCTGCCTGGTTGGGAGGAACCACTTGATCCTCCAGTCCATGGAAGAAGATGCAGGGGCTCGAAAGTTGATCCAGGTGATTGATCGGTGAACGGGCCCGGTAGGCTTCTTCCTCTTCGGGGTAGTCACCAATCAGCTGGTCCAGGTAGCGTGATTCGAATTTGTGCGTTTCCTGTGCGAGGATTTCCAAATCACTGATGCCATAGAGGCTCGCTCCTGCTTTGAACGTATCCGCGAAGGTCAAGGCAGCTAGTGTAGTGTAGCCTCCAGCACTACCTCCACGGATGGCCAGGCGCTGTGGGTCGGCTTTTTGCTGACGCACCAGGTACTCTGCCCCAGCGACAGCGTCCTCCACATCGATGATTCCCCACTGACGGATCAACTCATCCTGGTAGGCTCTTCCGTATCCTGTGGATCCCCGATAATTCAGGTCGAGCACCCCAAATCCACGCGTTGTCCAGTACTGCGTCTTGAAGCTGAGCACTGCATGGGTAGCGCTAGTAGGACCACCGTGCAGCATCACGATCAGCGGAGGAGTTTCTCCATCCAGACCCTGAAAATCTTGGTTTGTCGGAGGGTAGTAAAATCCGTGGGAAACAGCATTGCCCGCAGTGGGGAACTCAATCGTTTCTGGAACAGAGAGGTAAGCCTGATCCAACTCCAAATTCGTGGAAGTCTTAACGGTATTTACCGTTTTCGTAGAGAGCTCGATTTCAATGATTTCTGGAAAAAGCGTTGGTGAAGATGCCACTGTCAGGAGCCTGTTGCCAGAAAGAGAAAGATTCCCGATGGAGGTATATGGAAGATCCAGATCTTCCAGCTCACCGGTCTCTGGATTCAGCAAGGCCAGCTGATCAAGGTTCTTTGCGCTGTAGCAACAGATGATTTTTCCTGAATTAAGAAACTCGTAGTGGTGCATCCCAAACACCCAGTGAGGCCCACCAAATTCAGCTTCTCTTGGACATATGCTCTGTCCAGACTTCTCTCGATACAGATTCCAGTAACCACTCTCATCAGAGATGTAAAAGAGTTCTCCAGTTGCTGAAAACTGCGGTTGTTGAACAGAGATCTTCTGCTCTCCTTGCTTTCCACCTGCCACCGGAATCATTTCTCTGGGCATGCCTGCTTCGTCCAGTTCAGTAACCCAGATTGTCGATTCGTCCCAGGGCATGTTGGGGTGATCCCAAGTCATGAACGCCATCCTCAATCTGTCCGGACTGATCACTGGGGAGCTATAAAAATCGTGCCCCTTGGCAAGAATCGACAACTCACCTGTTTCCAGATCAACTGCGCCAATCAGGTTTTGAGGTTCCCCGGAGACGTTGTGGTCTTCAACCACATAGATCATGCGGTTCCGCCGGGTATCAACACAGCCATTCGCAAAACGAAAGCCCTCCGCATGTGTGAGTTGGGTCGGAGCCGGATCTTCCCATCCCTGTCGATACAGTTGCTGATCTGCAAAATTGGAGAAATAGATGCTGTCTCCATGAATCAGCGAGGCTCCTCCTCCATACTCATGAACTCGGGTTCTGATGTTGAACGGGGCCGGTGTGATGTCACGAACCTTGCCGTCTGGATCCTGTTGGACCAGCACCGACCGTCCTCCTTCCTGGGGCCGGGACTCAATCCAGCAGCGACCTTTTTGCAGGGCATGAGGGGAGGACAAGCTAATCGAACCAGCAACGATCAGATCCGTGCTGATTGGTGATTTCCAGGAACCGTAAGGAGCTTTAGCCATATTTCGTAATCAATGAGGAAGATGAATGGAATATTGAGCTTGATTTCAAGAGTTTCGGTCAGCAGTGAATGGCTGATCCATTTGTTGAAAATGTTTGGATGTAATACAAAAATTTTGGAAAGGCCTGGGTGTTGCCAAGTGAAAGGTGGTTGCTTGAATCCCCTCCGTGGCTAAACACTTCGTCGACACACGCTAACAAGGGCCTTCAAAGACTCCAAAATGGCCCTGTCAGTCCTATTTCGGCAAACATCGCCTGTGTTGAGTCAACCGAGCGTCTTTCCCAATGTTTTTCTGCTCGCCCAGAGTACCACTGGATCGCCAATTGATGGCAGGTTTGGAGAGAAATCGTTGCACCATGATTCTGAGCCGTTCTCTTCAGCCAATTCTGCAAATGGGCTTTCGAACTGAAAGCGAGGATCGTCGCTCAGGTGAAGCCAATTTTTTCCCAGAACCGTTTGGCAGGAACAACAAAATGGACAAGCCATTCGGATGTAATTAGCTGGTTTTTGCCAACCAACACATTCAAATGATCATTACACTCTCCACACCCACACGGGGTGTGACCTTTGGCATCCTTGCCCACGATAGCAGCAATACCAAAGACATCCCAAATTCAATTACCGTAGTATTTTTTTTCGTTTATTTGGGCAGTGTAGTTGGTCGGCAAGGCAGAAAACGGATGGGCCATCCAGATTGAGTGACTGCCAGGAGCCAGTGCAATGTCGTGCGAAGCAGCAAGACGTTCGAAAGCACTTTCTATTTTGCTAATCGGCAGTTGAAATCGTTTTGCAGTTTCTGCGGTTGTCGGTGGCCTTGATGTACTTATAAAGGTTTGATAGATGAAGTACCTCACTTCATTATCCAACGTAGGGTCTTCAGCCATGATTCTACTCCAAGAGTCTCATCTGATGTACTTTCTGATTTGCACAGGAAATTCTAGAATAACTTCTCTGTGAAGAGATGCAATGACGGTGGTTTTGATTTGGCAAATGGATGAACTTGACTGAGCACACAAATTTTCCATGAAATCTTGTGATCAGTGTCTCAAAGAAATGAACACCCTGTTTCGAGTGCGTGTTTCCGCAAGCAAGGAGTGGATCTTTGTGTGTAGAAGATGCCTGGAAGTTGTACGGCCAAATAATCTAAACTATCAATATGGAGGAACGTGGAAAAACCGAAAAAATAAAAAACTGAAGACTCACTGAACCCAAGATTACTTAAAGTAGGGCTGCTTCAGCACTGGTCATCTCTCATTTCTCTTCTTCTCATCGGCATCGTATCGATCAGAGAGAAAATATCTTCCGAGGACGCGGTAATCGATCTTAACTTTACCCCACCATCTTTGCCCAGTAGCAGCGACTGAAATCCTGAGCTTGATACCGCAAATTATTGGCTCATCTCGTCAAAGTCTTCTGACCCTTGCAGCAGATCCATGTGCACAAGATTGCTGTCTGTGAATGCACAGGCTTTCTCTTCCATTTGCTTTTGAAGGGCAAGACGCTCCGGTTCCTTCCCTGATGCAGAGAAGGCAATGATCACACGGTTTTTCCAAAGATGGTCTTTCAGTGGAGTGGCTTGAAGCGGCATGGTGATCACAAGATTGGTGAGCGTGAGGAGCAAAGCAATGGCTAGACGATGAGACATCACCAGTGCAATCTCAGCCAGGCATCGGTTGCAGAAATTTTATTCTCAACACAGAATCTCCGAACCAGAACCGTTGAGGATTTCATCGGCCTGCAAATCCCATAGCTCGTACTCATCCAACTCCTCCAGTTCATCGAGTTCCAACGCCTTCTGACGCTGCTGATCTTTCTCAATAAGCTCATCAATGCAGATCACACTCATATTTCCTCACTGTAAATGACTTTCACCTAGGTAATCGCTCAAGCATCTTTCTAGATCAATTACCGGCTATGCCTCTCTCAATCAAGTAGACGCGCCTGTCTCTCTGGTACTCTAACAAAATCACTCTGGTAAGCTGGAATCTATCTCACTGTGGATTTTCGAAAAAAATCAATAGA
>PBZZ01000055.1 GCA_002730365.1 Deltaproteobacteria bacterium | reverse complement strand
CCAGACTGCAAGATATTGTTCACGAAGTTGCTTGTTATTCCGAACTTCAGCAACCGAGCCTGTAAGAACGATCTCCCCGCCACATTGTTAAGTCCTGTAATGAGACCGTAAGCATCGAAGGCAATCCAAATACGGGTAGCAAATTCATGCTAAAAATTGACCACTTTTCCGGAGCAAAACTCAACTGCATAAGAAGCGAAAAGAGTTAGAAACATTCATGATTTATCGAGCACTTCTTAAAAGATCTAGAAGGCGATCCAGTTCTTCTGCTGAGAAGTAGCTCAGCCTAATTTCTCCTCGAAAGGGCGGCTTGTGATCGATTCGCATCTTTGTGCCGAGGTATCGCTGCAATTCAGATTCAATAGAACGCAATTCTGTATTCAGATCATCAGCGATTCCAATTTTTTCTAAATGCTTACTAGCCCTACTTTCTCGCACCTCCATAATAAGTTTAACCTGTTTCTCCGTTTCACGAACAGACCAGTTATTTTGCAGTAATCTTCCTCGTAACCTCAGTTGCTCTGAATGCTTTGGAAGGCTGAGAAGTGCTCGAGCGTGTCCAGCACTTAAACGCCCCATTTCCAAATCCAGTTGAATTGCTTTTGGCAAAGCAAGCAACCGAACCATATTCGCGACAGTGGACCTGTCTTTGCCAAGCTTCCTAGCCAATTCCTCCTGAGTTAATCCATTAAGCCGCATCAATTCATGGTAACATTGACCCTCTTCAATTGGGGTTAGATCTTCTCTCTGAATATTTTCAAGGAGAGCAACTTCTAGAGCCTCGGTATCACCCAACTTTTTGATAATGACTGGTGCTTGAGTCTCTCCTGACAGTTGCAATGCTCTCCACCTTCTTTCACCAGCTACCAGCTCAAAGCATCCTTCTATAATTGGATGATTTCTCACGATCAGGGGTTGTAGGACTCCCAGCTGTTGTATGGATTGACTGAGTTCTTGAAGGGCTTTGGTATCAAAAGATCGACGCGGTTGATTAGGATTGGGCTTGATGCGATCAATCGGCAGAAAACGCTGTGAACTTTGCTCGCTCATTTTGAAGGTTTCTCAAGATGAACAAAATATTCAGTATTTTGACCCTTTTTGCCCTGAATACTTGACTCGCAACTGCCAAACATGCGGAATCCTAGGATGATTGAAGCCTCAATGATTTCATTAAGTACTCTGGCATGAACGACTTCTTCTTTGACTCTTCCCCCCTTACCAACCTCTTTTCTACCTGCTTCAAACTGTGGTTTGACAAGCGCTAAAAGCTTGGAGCCAACAGTCATCAGTTCATAAAGTTTTGGCAATATCAATCGAAGAGAAATGAAGGAGGCATCCACAACAACTAATTGAATTGGATCTGCTAAGTTGACCGAGTCCAGATAACGAATATTTTTGCGTTCCAAGTTGACTACTCTTGGATCCTGTCTAAGTTTCCAGGCTAGTTGGCCATATCCGACATCCACCGCGTAGACTTTCTCGGCTCCGTGCTGCAGTAAGCAATCTGTAAAACCTCCTGTCGACGCCCCCACATCCAAAGCAATTCGATCAAGGACTTCAATTTGGAACTCCCGAATAGCCCCAGCGAGCTTGACTCCACCTCGACTAACATATGGATGATCCTGAGCTTGAACTACCAATTTTGAGTCCAAGTTCACGCTCTTGCCAGGTTTGTCGACCCGTTCTGCATTGACCAGAACCTTGCCGGCCATAATCAAAGACTGAGCTCTCTCACGGCTTGGAGCCAGTTGACGCTCAACAAGCAACAAATCCAACCTTTGACGAATAGCCATGGAAATTATTTGTCCAAGAATTCTAAATCTTTAATTTCCACTTCTACTTTGCCTTTTGGAATCGGAATGATCAACGAATCCCCAACAATTTTACCGATCAACGCACGCGCAATTGGGGAATTGTAAGAAATCTTACCTTTCTCGAGGTCGGCTTCATCTTCACCGACTATCTGGTAAGTTTTTTCCTCGTCTGTTTCTATATCGACATAAGTGACTGTAGCACCGAAGATGACTTTTTCTCCGCTGAGACGACTTATGTCAATGACATTGCATTGTGCTAGCTTGCCATTGAGCTCCTGAATACGACCCTCCACGAATCCCTGACGCTCCTTGGCCGCATGGTATTCCGCGTTTTCCTTTAAGTCTCCATGTTCTCTGGCGTCTGCAATTGCCTGAACGACTTCAGGTCGTACAACAGACATCAGATGTTTCAACTCCGTTTTGAGTTGTTCATGTCCCTGCTTCGTTACAGGGTACATTTGTTCCGACATGCTGGTTCTCCTAGATTGGAAAGAAAAATTTGAACTACGATAGTGAGTAAGTTGAATGGGTCAAGTTCTTCGATTCAAGCTAAATTCAGCCGCCATCACATGCCTCCTTTTGCTTGCCCTGGTGATGGTTCCCTTTCAAGCCCGCGCTGATCCAAAATGCGCAGGGACCGCCCTTGCTGAATGGCTGGTCCCCGGATTGGGTTACGCAATCAATGATGACTACGACAAAGCTCTTATTTTTGGCGGATTGAGGTGGTGGGCCATCAGTGGCTACATGCAGAACTCAGATAGTGAAAACTTCCAAGAATATCCTGATGAAGTGTTCAAAGAGTCAAAGAATGAAGATGGGGAAGATGTCACTGATATCTATTTGAGCAAAGAGACTTATTACTCAATTGCTTATCTGAGACTTTACACCAACATCAGCTTAATCACTTTCTATGATTTTTACGATGGCGGATGTGAGGACAACACAGAAACTTACTGGGAAATTTTCTCACCATTCCAATTCTGGAAGTTTGGAGATTCTTACACGTTTTGGATTCCCACTGGAATTCAACTCGTTACACCTGGGACCCCAAATTTGACTTATCATGTTGATGCTGAGCTGACGCGTGAGCAGATGCAGAGGATTGACTTCATCAACAGTCAACTAACCGGAGCTGGTGAGGAAATGTTTTTTCGGGGGTTCATCCAGCGATCAATCTACAGAGGCTTAAATCGTAGTTTTAGTAAGGATGCCGCACGATGGACAAGTATTTTTGTAGCTAGTAGTTTATTCGCTGTTGCTCATGATGGCTCAGGATTCAGTGCCAATCCTGGAGCAGCGTTCTTGGCGGGACTTTACCTAGGTACGGTATATCATCCTGCAAAGGGAGATTTTAACTTGACAGAAGCTATTGCGATTCACGCTTGGTGGAATTCATTGATAAGTTACAAAAATTATCGAGATGCCACCTTTGTCGAACGAGCTGATGGGCAAACTGCAAAAACACTTCGGGTCAACAACTACCAGCCATTGTTTGGATTTACTTATCGATTTTGAGAACTGATGGAATTCTCATGGGAGTTAGCAGAATCAATCCTGATTCTGCTGCTAGCTGGCTCTTTGGCTGGAGTCATGGCTGGTATGTTGGGTATTGGAGGGGGAATCATTCTGGTACCTCCTTTGGTCTTTGTATTCGATCTTATGCAGGTTTCTGAGGTCGTTATTCCCCACCTTGCAATTGGAACCTCGCTCGCAACAATCATTGCCACCTCCCTTTCCTCTGCAAAAGCCCATCTCAAAAGGGGCTCTGTTGATGAACAACTCCTCAAATATTCGATCATTCCAACATCTTTAGGAGCCGGATTTGGGGGATTAGTAGCAGGCAGTCTCAGCGGAGGAGTACTAGCTTTGATCTTCGGGTTTATGGCCGTTGTTGTCTCCGTCAGGATGATAATTCCGAGCAATGCCCCCAATGAGATTGTTCGCGAACCGAATAGATCCTTTATTGGGAATCTGACAGGACTAACGGGGATCATTTCTGCTATGGTGGGGATTGGAGGAGGAGCTATGAATGTTCCGCTTATGAGCATAATGGGCATCAAGATGCATCAGGCGGTTGGAACTTCAGCTAGTCTAGGCTTTGTAATTGCCCTACCCGGATCTGTTGGATTTATTGTCTCAGGTTGGGATAACCCAAACCTTCCTGAATTCACTTTCGGCTTCATTCACTGGAATGCGGCCCTTTGCATTTGTTTGATGACCGTAATCTTAGCTCCACTGGGTGCCAAAATTTCCCATCGGTTAGATACCAAAAAATTGAAACAAGTTTTTGGGATATTTTTGCTGATTGTTGCCATGCGAACTCTTTGGAGACTTTGGTCCTGATGCTTTTAAATGATCCACATCATACAATCTAAATGAACGAAAAATCCTCAGAAAATTACGCCTTAAAACTGATTGTCTTCCGAATTAACGAAGAGCAGCCATTTTATGGGATTAATGTTTTTAAGACTTTTGAAATTCAGCGAGCAAAGCATTTCAAAATTAGTGAGGTTCCAAGAGCTAACGAGTATATCGAGGGAATTGTCTACATTAGGAATCAACCAGTGCCGCTAGTGAACCTTCCACGGTGGCTTACAACTAATTTGAGTGAGCAAGAGGAGAGGAATTCATCGATTATCTTTTGTAATTTCAATAACATTCAAATTGCGTTAAGGGTTGGTAGTATTCACCAAATTATCACGAGAGATTGGCACGATGTCCTTGCGTTGAAATTTCATGAGTACATGCCGGTTGACCGAAATCTCAATTACACACTGCTGGATGATGGACATTCAGTATGTCTCATTCTGGATGTGGAATACCTATTGACAGAAGTTTTACCTCATGAATTTTCAGAAATCCAAGAAGATATTCAAAATTTACCTTTGAACAATGTTGAAATACCAGAATCTCTAAAAAATGGGACAATTCTTGTTGCTGAGGATAGTCGATCCGCTCAGGTGTATCTCAAAAATTTCTTTGAGAAGTTGAATCTCTCTTTCAAGATTTTTGAAAATGGAGGCCCTCTTCTAGAGTATATCCAAGACATTTCAGACATCTCGAAAATACCATTGATAATTACAGACATTGAGATGCCCATCATCTCGGGACATGAGGTCATCAGACGATTGAAGTCTGACTCAAGGACCAAGAATATTCCGATTCTAGTGTTCAGTTCAATGACGAATGACCAAAGTCGAATAGCTGTTCAAGAATTAGGAGCTGATGGGTTTGTCGGAAAGCGCAGTGTGGAACAAATGCTGAAACAGTTAGTTGCAGCTGTCCGAATACCCTTGGCATCATCAATTTCTTAATTTTTTTCAAAACAATATTCTCATGAATTTTATATTGACACAAAAATTTTTATTTGCTCACATTTGTATGTCAGGAGGTTTAAAAATAAGAAAGCTGCCTGCCTGAGAAGGCTTTCTGATCCCTGGGAGTAGATGTTTGGGTATTGCCGTTGTCTGAAAAGGCAGTTCGATTAACAAATTGCGGCCAGAACTTAGTCATCTATGCCGTTCAGCATTAAAGGAAGTCATGAAAATTGCCATCGTTGGTTCAGGCATTGCCGGACTAACGGCTGCCTACCGCCTGCATCCTCGTCATCAAATCACTCTTTTTGAAGCGGCTCCCAGACTAGGTGGTCATTCCAATACTGTTACTGTAGATCTTCCTGAAGGTAAAATTTCTGTCGATACTGGATTCATTGTGTTTAATGATTGGACTTACCCCAATTTTATTTCACTGATGAAGGAGATAGGAATAGAGGGTAAACCTACTGAAATGAGTTTCAGCGTAAAAGACGAGCAAAGAGATTTTGAGTACAACGGGCACACACTGAATACTCTTTTTGCACAGAGGAGAAATCTAGTGAGGCCTTCCTTTTGGGTGATGCTCAGGGATATTCTCCGCTTTAACAAAGAGGCAAAGGAACTGCTGGAGAGCAATCAAGATCATCTTACTCTCGGAAATTTTCTCAGGGAGAGAAGGTATGGAGCTTTATTCTGCGATCATTACATCATCCCAATGGGTGCAGCGATTTGGTCCACAAGTACCAAGAAAATGTTGGATTTTCCGATCAAATATTTTGCACGTTTTTTTGAAAACCATGGACTTCTAAACGTAGCAAATCGACCTCAATGGTACACAATCCCCGGTGGCTCCCAGGAATATGTTAAAAAGCTGAGTTCTTCATTTATTAACAACGTTCGGCTTAGCACCCCAGTGATGGAGATTCGCAGAAAACCAAATTTAGTTGAGATTTTTTCTGTAGCTGGCAAAGAGTGTTTTGATGAGGTAGTTCTTGCCTGTCACAGTGATCAAGCTCTTCGTCTGTTGCAGGACGCAACCGCACCAGAAAAAGACATTCTTGGATCAATTCCATATCAAAGAAATAAAGCTGTGTTGCATCAGGACATTTCAATTTTACCCAATCGCAGAACAGCTTGGGCCAGTTGGAACTACCACCTAGATCACACCCAGCAGGACACGGTTGCTGTAACCTACAACATGAATATACTTCAACATATACCCACTCCGCCCCACCTATTGGTGACCTTAAACAGGACAGAGCGGATTAAACCTGAAAAGATTCTTAGCAGAATTGATTATGAGCACCCTGTCTACAATGAAGATAGCGTTAGGGCTCAGCAACGTCATAGTGAGATTAGTGGCCTTAGCAGAACACATTTTTGTGGTGCCTACTGGAGAAATGGTTTTCACGAAGATGGAGTAGTGAGCGCTATGAACATGCTTCAACTTCTTGAGATTCCCAGAGCTGCCTGAAATGGAAAGTTGTCTCTACACTGGGCGCTTGCGCCACAGGCGCTTCAGCCCTACTTTGCATAGCTTTAGCTATCCAATTTATCTCAGCTACCTTGATCTTGGAGAACTGGATCAGGTATTTTCTCGTTCGGGAATGTGGTCAAAAAAAAATTGGAGGCCAGTTTGGTTCAAACGAGAAGATTACTTTGGTGATCCGGCCCAGTCTTTGTCTGATTGTGTGAAGAATGCGGTAGAGTTGGGACTAGGCTTTCGACCCAATGGATCTGTAAGAATCCTGACACACCTGCGTTCATGGGGTTTAGGTTTTAACCCTGTCAGTTTCTATTACTGTTTCGATGAAATTCACCAGCACCCTGCAGCAATATTAGCTGAGGTGACCAATACCCCTTGGAATCAACGTCATAGTTATGTCTTAGATGGCCGAGATCAGCCTCAACAAACTCAGTCCTTTGAATTCCAAAAAAATTTCCATGTCTCTCCTTTTCTGGAGATGGACTACAAATATGACTGCCGATTTACCAGACCTTCAAAGAGTTTGATAGTTCACATGGAAAATCATCGTAAAGGGGAAAAACACTTCGATGCTACACTCATCCTAAAGCGTAGGGAATTTAGTCCCGCATCGATGAGAGAGATGATTTGGCGGCACCCTCTCATGACGGCCCAAGTCCTCGGTGGAATTTACTGGCAAGCTTTCAGGCTGTGGCTTAAGAAAATACCTTATCAGCCACCGCCAAGAACAATTGAGATGACAACTCCAAGCCATCACAATAATTCTGGTACACCCTAGGTTCCTAATGCGATCAACCCAAGACCTGTCTTTTCCTAGATCAGAAACTCTTCTCTCAGATAAACAGCCAGAAAGTGATCTACAGAAACGTTGGAACAGATGGAATAGAAATCTGTTCACTCGGCGGACTGATAGTTTGGTCCATGGAAAGATCACAGTTCACGATGAAATTGGCACGTACATCCTTGGCCAAAAGACAGATCTCTGTCCACTGGAGGTCACGGTTCAGATTCATGATTTGCAGACCTACGCAAGCATTATTCACAGTGGAAGCATTGGAGTTGCAGAAGCTTATATGCGGGGAGAATGGACCTGCTCCAACTTGACTTACCTTGTACGAATTTTTGTGGTGAATCGTGAAGTTTTAGACAATATGGAGCAAGGATTTGCGCGTTTTGGAGTGGCAATTCATGAGATCTTGCACAAATTTCTGAACAAAAACACAAAGCAGGGCAGCAAGAAGAACATATCTGCACATTATGATCTTGGAAATGAGTTCTTTAGATTGTTTTTGGACCAGACCCTCATGTATTCATCGGCAATTTTTCAAGATACCGAAGAATCATTGGAAAAAGCATCGAAAAACAAGATGGATCGGATCTGCAAAAAATTAGAACTTCAACCTAACGATCACCTTCTTGAAATTGGTACTGGATGGGGAGGATTTGCAATCCATGCTGCCCAAAATTATGGCTGTCAAGTGACAACCACCACTATCTCACAAGAGCAATTTCAACTAGCAAAAACGCGAGTTAAGGAGTCTGGGTTACAGGATAGGGTCAAGGTTTTAAAGGAGGATTATCGCAACTTGAATGGTCAATACGACAAGCTTGTTTCAATTGAGATGATTGAGGCAGTAGGCCATCAATTTCTTCAGGGTTACTTTCAAAAGTGCAGTTCTTTGCTTAAAAAAGACGGAATTTTGTTGCTTCAGGTGATCACGATTGATGACCGGAGGTACCGACAAGCTAGTAAAACAGTTGATTTCATTCAGCGGTATATCTTCCCAGGGGGTTGCTTACCTTCCATAAGCGTGATGGCTGAGCATCTTCGCGAAAGCACAGATCTTTGCATTTATCACCTGGAAGACATCACCCAGCACTATGTGACAACCCTAAAAAGATGGAGAGAGGCTTTCTTCGCAAACTTAGACCAAGTTCATGCTCAAGGATTTTCTGACGAGTTTGTGAGAATGTGGGAATACTACCTGTGCTATTGTGAAGGAGGTTTCAAAGAGCGAGCAATTGGTACGGTTCATTTGATGGCCACCAAACCACTCTGTAAACCCAGAGACCTAAATTGCCACATTTGAAGAGTTATTTAGTAGTTCTTCCTCCTAAGAAGCGCTGCTCAGTACTTTTTTTGGCTAAATCCAAATTATGTAAAACATTTTCATCAGAATTCTGCTCTCTGTCCTTCCGCCAAACATGCCACTGTTGACGAATTGAAGCCCCTTGTGAATCTCTAGCCAACAACTCGATAAGATTTTTTCCCTTGAGTAGTGGAGAATTCAATATAAGGCCCTGTGAACGTTGATTATTCAAGCTGAAGTAATTCAATTTTCTTCCATTCACAAAGCACAATAGGTACTCCAGTCCATCATCGTCTCTCAGTTCAATATTCCAAATTAGTTCTTCATCTCTAGTCAAGATTGGTAGATCAATCTCAGTGAAGCTAGTTTGAACAACTGGAGGTTCAACTGTGGCTTCAGGTCCTATTTTACCCATCCAATGATAATTCCATAGGGCCCGGTCTCCTCTGGGCAAATACAGCNCAACTTGCCAGCGACCAAGTTCTTCTATACCTTGGGGAATGCGAACCACTAAGTTTTCNTCATAGGCCTGANCANCTTTCAAAATTTTCCATTCCACCTTGTCTTGTAACCAGTTCAAACCATCCACNGAGCTACCAATTCTCAAAACTACGTCCTCCAGTTCACTTGGATTCTGCATTTCAAGATTTACCTTCAGAACAACGGTTTCGTCAGATTGTGGTATCCCGTCCCCATTACCGATACTTCCCCCAGTCCCATTATCAATTATCTGAAATTCCATGCTGAAAGTCGGTAATTCATCAGGAATTACTGACCATAGAAAATTTTTACGTAATAGTTCTTGGTCTTCACCTGTAAGAACCAGAAAATCCAGAGGAAGCCAACTTAGATTTTCTTGTTGATCAATATCTAACTCCCGAATCCAAATGTTTTTTTCACCTCCTTCGAGTTTCCCAAAAGGGAACTCAATACCATCCAGCCAATCTTCAAGGCTTTCAGACACCACCAACACTCTCTCCATCGGCATACTGCTCTTGTTCTCGAGCTGTACTTTAATTCTCAATTTGCGGTCAGAGACAAAGGGAGGAGTAATTCCTTGCCAGACATCAAATTCATTCTCTTGCTCAAAGGAAATCTGCAGATCTGGCATCTCCGATGGGATTTGATAGTGGGATAGAGTCCAATCTAACTCTGCTTGCTCTGCGATTTCACTGACAACTCCTTTCTCAGCCTGAGCCTGCAGCATGTCATGAGATCTGGCAAGAGTTGCTCTCATCGTTTCCTGAAGAGGTAGATGCTCTCGCAATAATTCTACTGCAATGCGAACATAATCATCATTTTCAATCTCTGCGGCACTGAGTGGCTTGTCCATATCAGTTTCTTCGTCTTCCGAATCACGCATGTAGTGTAAGATATAATTTTCTGCCTTACTCTCCTGTTGAAGCGATCGCAGATGGATGTCGTTTTCCGATAAGTAAAGTGGATCCAATTGCAAATCTGGTTGAACACCAACACCCTGAATTGAACGATTGTCTGGGGTCAGGTAGCGGGCAATTGTCATTTTGAGACCAAAATCCCCTGGCATACCCCAGATGGACTGTACTGAGCCCTTACCGAATGTCTGTTCACCAACAACGATCGCACGATTGTTTACCTTGAGTGCGGCACTAACTATCTCTGAGGCTGAGGCACTTTGACCATTGACCAAAACCACCATGGGTATGTTTAGAATTTTAGGCGAGCTCAAAAGTTGATGAGAGTTGTAGCTTTTCAATTCTGTGTTGGTTTGTGTCGCAACAATTCTTTTCTCCGGGGGTAGAAACAAGTCACTTACCCTAACTGCTTCCTGAAGTAAGCCTCCAGGATTTCCGCGTAAATCCAGGATCAAACCTGCAACTGAGGTGAGATTTTTTAATTGGTTTTCAAGATCAGCAGATGTGCCCTCCTGAAATAGTTTTAGGCGAACATAACGAACTGGAATTCCATCATCAAATCTTAGGTCTATAGAATCACTACTACTGATTTGAATATCCTCTCTTTGAAGTTCATAAGTAATTTCTTCCCCTGAACGCTCAACGGTCAAACTCATTACAGAGCCTATCTCTCCACGCAAGCCCTGCATGATTGCGCTCAAGCTCATTTTTCTAGTTGATTCACCATCGATTTCTTTGACTTGATCCCCAATCTGCAGTCCCGCTCGTTTAGCTGGCCCACCTTCCATCAGAGAAATGATTGTCAATTTCTTTTCCCGAATTCCAATGACGATTCCTACGCCGGCAAATCGACCTCGAGTATTCTCGTTAAACTCCGCGTAGTTTGATGGTGGAAACACAACCGAATGAGGGTCTAGGACAGACATGATAGAGTTAAGAGCAAGTAGTTCTAGCTCTGTTAGCTGGTATTCTGGTAGCTTTTCATGCAGTTTCAAAATGAGAGATTGGAGACCCTTATACATTTCTCTGAGAGACGCAGGGGAATCCAGTTTAAGCAGAGTGCTTTCACGAAAAAGAACATTTTGGTTCCCAGATTTGCTTTGGGGAATAACAACTCTAACTTCTGCGATCTCGCTCTCCATTGCGAAGAGCGCAGCCTCCTGAAGCTCAGACAAATTTAGTTGTTCTAACTCCAGATAATCGAGTTGAATTCTCATCAAAACTTCTGCCAACAATGACGTTGGAGGGTGCTGGGGTTCTTCTGGTAATTTTGGCCCAGAAAGTCCTGGCAGACATCCAAATAAAAGGATTAAGGTAATTGTGCTCAGGAGCACCCAGAGTAATTTTTTTTGAATACTTTCTACTTTCATTAACGCTCAATCTGTTCGATTAGTTTTATGAATTTTGGAATGCCTCTTTTTTAAAAATCACAAAGCTTATTCTTCACGCAGAACCACTGCGGGGGGGACTTTGGACATTTTCAGCGCAGGGTAGAAGCCTGCAAGTAGAGCGGCGAAGACAGCTAGCAGCATGTTGTACAGTAAAACAGTTGGTTCTAAAAGAGTTGGAAAGGTCCAACCGAATGAACGCTGATTTATTACAAAAATCAAAACCATAGCCATCATTATCCCAACTGGAATAGCGAGAACTCCTGCTACTATACCCATCAATCCGCACTGACTAGTCACTAATCGCCAAATTTGCCCAGGTGTCATTCCTGTAGCACGCAATATCCCCAATTCTCTCTGACGTTCCAGTTGCAGTGCCATTAAAGAACTGAGAACGCCCACGAAGGCAACACCTGTCACCAGTAGCTGAAGTACGCCAGTAATTGCAAAAGTTCGGTCAAAAATCTCTAAGCTCACTTTTCTCAGAGAGACATTTGAACGGATGATCATAGGCTGTGGAAGTTCCAGTCGGTCAAAAACATTCTGAAAGCGCTCAGGAGTCCATCCATCTTCAAGATAAAGCGCAACTGAATTTACTCTGGGATCTTCCCAAAATTTCTCCAGGTGGTTGCGATGAATTATGGCGTGGCCTCTTTCAGAACTGTAATCGTAAAAAACCCCGTTGATTTCAAAAATTTTATCTCCCTTTGGAGAGGGCAAATTGAGCCTGTCCCCAATGGACAGGTTTAATCTGTTTGAAAGAGGCTCTGAAATCACAACCGATTGTTTTGCATCAAAGCTCTTCCATGGATCTGTACTAGCCTCTTTGAAACTGTAAGAAGCATACCCCTCATTGGGTAAGTCCAGAGTCAATAAATCAATCTCCCCAACAGTAGTTTCAACCTGAATTCTTCTATTTCTCGTGAGATGATCAACCCCTTGAGCGTTTTCAAGGATTTCAATGCTATCGGGTAACAAAACCTTGTCCAAGTGTCGTGAATTTCCAGGTGGAACGACATAAATATCAGCCCAAAGCTGTTGTTCCAGCCAGTAAAACACTGTGTGTCGAAAACTACCCACCATGATCCCAAGGCCGATTGCTGCAGAAATAGCTACCATAAGGGCTGCAATCGCAATACTTGTCCTACTGAGTTCAGCTTGAACGCCTCTTGTGGCCATACTTCCCAGGACCCCAAAAAGCTTCGACATGATGGGCCTTATAAGTTTCATGGCGAGATTTGTAATGTGCGGGGTGAGAAATGCCAACCCTACAATCAGAGAAAACAAACCTGTGTAACTCAGGATGAGATCTCTCGAGGGAAGCCACAATAAACAGACGCCAGAGAAACAAAGGCCTAAGCCTGCATAGATGCTCCAACGCAAAGTCCTGCGGAAAGATTCTTCACGAGATGATCGATTCAAAACTATTCTTGGTGGAATATTTGAAGCTTCTTTGGCGGGTGGGAGCACAGCAATAAGAGTTGCTCCCATCCCAAGACCAATACCTTTAAGGAGTGATAAATTTGACCACTGAAGTTCTCGAACGGAAAGAACATAATACAAGTCGTTGATGGTTTGAGTAACATAGATGACAAGCAGATTTGCCAACTGACTCCCGCCGATCAAACCCAGAGAAGTCCCCACAATCCCAACCACAATAGCTTCCAAGAGAATAATGCAGAATATTTCACCTCTTGTGACACCTACTGCTCGTAGTTGCCCCAACAGGCTGTAGCGTTGGACCACCGAGAAAGTCATCGTGTTGTAAATCAAGAACATCCCCACAATGAGCGAAAGCATACTCAAAGCTGAAAGATTCAAGTGGAAGGCACGTGTCATCTTGTCAGCAGATTCGAGTCTTGTTTGTGATGATTCGACACGGGCATCAATGGGAAGAACCTCATTAAGCTTCTCAATTTGTTTATTATTTTCTTGGTCATCACCAACTAAAATCAAATCTATCCTCGATAAATACCCTTTTAGCTGAAGAAGTTCCTGAGCTGTGCTGATATCGACAATCAACAGTTTTGAGAGTGCTTGACGTGAAAAGTTGTCCTCAATTTTGAGAAAGGCCACCAGCCGAAGTTTTTGAGGCAAGCCCCCGATTTCGACTTCAAAAAAATCTCCAACCTGAATACCCAACTGTTCAGCCAGTTCATATGACAGAACAACGGTATTAGGCTCTGTTAAAAATGTCGTTAGATTCCCGTTGTTTCCTCCACCTAAGTCTTGCAGATATGGTCGAAATGGGGCTTCAGCAAACGGATCAATTCCCAATAACTGGAACACCTGATCTGGTTTCTCTGGCAAAACCACATAACCTTCTAAAACCGGTGCTGCTTTCCTGAAACCAAGTTTTTGTTTTAAGTTGCGATAGGTCTTTTCAGAAAGATATTCTCGATTGGAGATGATTTGATGGGTCGAACGACCACTCACCGATTGAACTGCCAATTCCATCGATCTTTGTGCACTGGCATTCGTCAGGTCGATTGAAAGAACAATGGTGACCCCCAAAGCAACGCCAATCACAGCCAATCCAAATTGCCAGGGATGACGTTTCAGATATCGAAAACTTGATTGATAGAGAATAGGTGTCATCAACAAATTATTAGTGTTTTTTATGAAAATTTGGATAAAAGTAGCCTGCTTGTATTTTTGCAATCTTTACGGCATGTTCAAAAGCCAAAGTTTTTTCCAGCCAGATGCCACTTGCCATCTTGCTCCCAGAGGTGCTAATCAAATTAGCCTTATCAAATCCCCGATCACTAAAGCAGATTTCGTTTCATGCCAAACAACCTGATCATTGTAGAATCTCCAGCTAAGGCCAGGACTATCAACAAGTTTCTTGGCAATGATTACATCGTTGTCGCATCCATGGGGCACGTTCGTGATCTTCCTCAGAAAGAGCTTGGTTTTGATCCTTCGAATCATTTTGAGCCGCGTTATGAAATCACTAAGGATAAGAAAAAAACGATCGCAGATATCAAGAAACGAATCTCCAAAGAAACTGTGGTGTATCTAGCTACTGATGAGGACCGTGAGGGTGAATCAATATCTTGGCATCTAATTGAGGCACTTAAACTTCAAAAACATTCTGAAATCAAGCGGATTGTTTTTCATGAGATCACCAAGCCTGCTATTTTAAAAGCCTTGCAGAATCCAAGGGATGTTGACACCAGCCTTGTAGATGCCCAACAAGCAAGAAGAATTTTAGATCGAGCTGTAGGTTACGAACTGTCACCACTTTTATGGAAAAAAGTGAAACCCGGACTCTCTGCGGGTAGAGTTCAAAGTGTAGCCGTCAGAATACTTGTTGACCGAGAGAGAGAAATCCGGGAATTCAAGCCACTTGAATTTTGGAGAATCCGGACTGCTTATGAAAAGTACGATTTTCAAGCAGAGGTTGTTTCCTACAAATCGAAAAAAACTGAAAAATCTATCTCAAATGAAGCCACAGCTGTAGAAATTGTCTCCTCATTGGAACGAGGAAAAATCTGTAAAATTGCAGATGTTGAAGAAAAAGAGACAACTAGAAAACCTGTGGCACCATTCACTACTTCCACTATTCAACAGGAAGCATCGCTAAAATTAGGATTCTCCCCTCGGCGAACAATGTCCGTAGCCCAGCAGTTATACGAGGGAAATTTCGAAATACCTGGGTACAGCGGCGGCTTGATAACCTACATGCGAACTGACTCCACAACGCTTTCTGAAGAGAGTTTGCAACAAGCTAAAAAAGTCATTCTTTCCGAATATGGGAAAGAGTATGCTCTTAACAAGCCCCGTCGCTTTGCCACCAAAGCCAAAGGGGCTCAAGAAGCTCATGAAGCAATCCGACCCGTCGACTTGAGCATGAAGCCTCAGGATGTTCGGGCTCATTTGAGCCCCGAAATGGCAAAGCTTTATGATCTGGTTTGGAAGAGAATGATCGCCTGTCAGATGACGGAAGCAATCATAGCACGGACTACCCTGAAATTGGAGGGAGGCATTCAGCAGGAGTGTCTCCTTGAGGTCAAGGGTCAGCGGCTTGTGTTTCCGGGATTCTTGAAAGCTTACACAGAAGGTTCTGAAAATCCTGATAGCGATCTTGAAAAAAAGGATGTGATCCTACCAAAAGTTGAGAAGGGACAGTCATTGGGGATTAAAGAGGTTATTCCAGAGCAGCATTTCACCAAACCTCCCCCTCGCTATACTGAGGCAGGTCTTATCAAAAAACTGGAAGCAGAGGGTGTTGGCAGACCTTCAACGTATGCTCCGACTATTTCCACGATTCAAGATCGTCAATATGCCGAAAGAGGAGAAGATAAACGGCTCAGGCCAACAGATCTTGGTGAAGTGGTTACAGATTACTTAGTGAATCACTTCACTGACATCGTGAATCTGAATTTTACCGCACGCATTGAGGAAGATCTGGATGAGATCGCCAATGGAAAACGAGATTGGGTCTCAATGATGAACGAATTTTATCAACCCTTTCACGATAACATTGCCGCAAAACAGGAGCTACCCCCTGACAAAGGAGAAAAGATTCTGGGGACTGACCCACAAACCGGCCGTCAGGTCAGTGTGAGGGTTGGTCGTTATGGTCCGATGGTTCAAATTGGAACTAAAGATGATGAAGACAAACCCAAGTTTGCTTCACTTCCCAAGGATCGAAGCATGCATGAAATTCAACTCGAAGAAGCTCTCAAGCTGTTCAGTCTTCCAAGGCATTTGGGCAACTTCGATGCATCTGGGGAGGAAATTATCGTCAGCAGAGGCCGATTCGGCCCATATGTGAAACTTGGTAATCAATTCTTTTCTATCCCCAAGGAAATTGATCCTCTGCAAATTGATCGGGAGGAAGCAATCGAGTTGATCCGTAAAGGCAAAGAAAGCAAAGCCAAGCAGGTCTTACACGATTTTGGCGAAATTCAAGTGCTTAATGGGCCTTATGGCCCTTACATCAAATACAACAAAAAGAATTTCAAAATCCCCAAAAACACGGATGCTGAATCACTAGACAAGGCCACCTGCGAGCAAATTATTTCAGAAGCCCCACCTCCTCGTCCAAAGCGCAAAACCAGGGCCTCATAATGGGTTGGAGATTTTGAATGACAGCCCAGCCG
>PBZZ01000054.1 GCA_002730365.1 Deltaproteobacteria bacterium | reverse complement strand
AACCTGGGGACTCCAAGGCATGCGGCAAGCTCGTGAAAAAGCCTCGATGTTCTGGCAACCAACAAGGTTGTTGTCAACTTCGAGCAACTCTGCGCTAATCTTCAGAGTCTCGGAGTGGATTCGATCCTGATCGACACTACCTTCTGGGGAGGAATTCGCCCTTGTATCAAAGCAGCAGGGGTCTGTGAAACCTTCCAGCAGCCGATTGCCGTACATTCGTCGGGTGAACTTGGTATTCAACTGGCGACGATGCTACACTTGGAAGCTGTGCTGCCCAACCTGACTTTTAGTGCCAATGCCCACTATCATCACCTAAAAGATGATATTCTCGTCGGTGGCAAATTGTCATATCAGGATGGGATGATCATGGTTCCTGGTGGTCCTGGGCTGGGTGTGAAACTGGACCGGGATCGACTGCAGCAATATGCAGAAGCTTTCCAGCGTAAGGGAGGCTATCCCTACGATCGAGATCCTTCACGACCAGGCTGGTTCACACTGGTTCCCAATACTCGCTGGGCAGATCACACGCTGCCTGGCCTTTCCTTTAACCAGTACTAAGAAGATAGAATATGCAGACAGATATGACGGGTAAGGTGGCTTTGGTCACCGGTGGGGCTGGTGGCATCGGTGAGTTCATTTGTGAACGGCTAGCCCAAGCGGGTGGTACGGTGCTGATGCTTGATGTAGATAGCAGTAAGGCTGAACAGACACTGAGTCGGCTGCGTGACAGGCTTGGCGACGCAGCCCAGCGAATTCAGTTTGTGCTTGGAGATTTGAATGACCTGCAAGCGACTGATCAATTGGCCCAGGATTTAGTGAAACGTCACGGTAAGATCGATGTGCTGATCAACAATGCCTGCATCAATCCTTTAGGGCCACTGGATGAAGCTGGCATTGAGGAGTTCGAGCGGACACAGCGAATCAACAGTCATTCTGGTTTCGTCCTGGCTCGTGCAATTGTGCCAAGCATGAAGAAGAAGGGTGCAGGCTGGATCGTCAACATTGCCAGCATCACCTTCAATGGTGGCTGGGGTGATTTTGTTCCCTACGTGCATTCCAAGGGAGCGATTGTTGGCATGACCCGCTCAATGGCTCGAGAACTAGGCCCCTTCAATATTCGGGTGAACTCAATCAGTCCCGGTGCAATTCCTACAGAGTTGGAGCGTCAGGTCTGGGCCCATAAGTTGGACGAATACACCCAGTTCATTCTAGACCATCAGAGCCTCAAACGCCGGATTGAGCCGCAGGAAATTGCTCAGACCGTACACTATCTTTGTTGCGAAGCCTCCAGTGGGATCACAGGTCAGAACCTGAGTGTCGATGGTGGCTGGTGGATGCATTGAAACGAGAAAAATCATGAAAATCACTGCACTTGAAACCATCCGCAATGCGGAGTTCCCCAACCTGCTCTGGTTGCATATCCACACGGATGAAGGACTCAGTGGACTGGGGGAGACTTTCTTTGGCGCCCAGGCAGTCGAAGCCTATCTCCACGAAAGTGTTGTTCCTCAGCTATTGGGTCTGGATCCTAGTCGGATTGATTACATTGCTCGCAAGCTCTATGGCTACCTAGGCTTTCGGGGATCAGGAGTGGAAACTCGTGGAAATTCTGCAATCGACATCGCCCTTTGGGATCTGTGGGGTAAGCGCACAGGACAGCCTATCTACCAGCTTCTTGGTGGGATGACCCGGGAGCAAGTGCGTGTCTACAACACCTGTGCAGGCTATCGCTACGTCCGACAACGTCCGGTGCAAACAACCGATAACTGGGGGCTAGATGGTGAAGAAGGGCCCTATGAGGATCTTGATGCCTTTCTAAATCGGGCTGATGAGCTAGCGCTGAGCCTTCTACAGCAGGGAATCCAGGCGATGAAGATTTGGCCCTTCGATCATGCTGCTGAAAACAACGGAGGATTGCACATCAGCCCTGCAGAACTGCGTCGTGCTTTAGAACCATTTGAGAAGATCCGCAAAGCCGTGGGCGATAAGATGGATATCATGGTTGAATTTCACTCTCTATGGAATCTACCTACCGCCTGCCGAATTGCTGAAGCTGTGAAACCCTTCCAGCCATATTGGATGGAAGACCCTGTAAAGATGGACAGTCTGAGTGTGGTCGGTGAATACCGTCAACGTACAGGATTGCCAGTCACTGCCAGCGAGACCCTGAGCTACCGGACCGGTTACAAGGACCTGCTGGAAGCCAAGGCCGTAGACATCGTGATGCCCGATCTGAGTTGGTGTGGAGGGATTTCAGAAGCGAAGAAGATTGCGACTATGGTGGAAGCCCATCAACTGCCAGTGGCTCCACACGATTGTACTGGACCAGTAGTTTTGACAGCTTCGTCACACTTGTCACTGAATGCGCCAAACGCCCTGCTGCAGGAGACCGTTCGTGCTTTCTACACCGGCTGGTATAAGGAAATTGTGACTGCCCTGCCGATCATCGAGGAAGGCTACCTACGATTGGAACCCAATCCGGGCCTAGGCTTGGAATTGCTTCCAGATTTTCTGAAGCGTAACGATACCTGTCGTAAGCGCTCAGAACTCTGAATGGAAATCAGTCGAGAGAAACCGGATAAAGCTGCTGCAACCGTTCCTGCATCGGTTGTAGCAGTCGCCAGGCTGGTGTGTAAATTTGCTCGTAGTGAGCTTGATAGGCCTCCATCGTCGCGGGATCTGGTTCAATTGTCTCGGCACCATATTTCAGACCTCCTAGCGCTTCTTCCAGATTCTTGAATAACCCCGCTCCTATTCCACCCAAAAGGGCTGCACCCAGGCTGACAGCTTCGGTCATATTCAAACGTTGCAATGGACGTTTTAGAACGGCAGCCTTGATCTGCATCAATATCCGGTTTTGGCTTTCCCCGCCAATGCAATGAATTCGTTGCACTGAATTTTCAGGCAGAGGTTTTATCATCGCTTCTGTGATCATGCGAATATCGCAGGCCATTCCTTCCAGAATCGATCGATACATCTGCCAATGATTAGTGTAAGTACCAAAACCAAGGAAAGCGCCACGGGCCTGTTCCACTGCATTGGGTGGCGAGCCCATGCGCAGATGAGGCATGAAGAGCAATCCGTTACATCCTGGGTTGATCTTTGAAGCTTCCTCAATCAACCGCTCGTGGCTGTAGTGCTGTTCTGTCAGTTGGTGGAACCATTGAACCGCACCTCCTGATGTGAAGAGACCCCCAACTAAGTAGTAGTAGGGCCGATCAGTAACCACTACACCCTGAGCATAACCCTGGCGTCCAAGTGTTGGGTCCGCTAGAGGCTTGTCCATGAATATCATCACCCCCTCGGCTGTTCCCATGGAGTTGACTAAGGTCCCAGAGGTCAGAGCTCCAGCGACAATCGAACCAATCAGGTGATCATGTCCACCAGCAGAGACCAGGCAATTCTGTGACAATCCGGTAGCTTCAGCAACTTCCGGAAGAATGTGGCCCAGTCGCGTGCCAGATGGAACAAACTCCTGGTACCAGCTTGGTGGAATACCAACTTCTTCCAGCAAACCACTAGCAAGTTGCAAGGAATGAATATCAAGTGCAAAGGTCCGAGAGGCTAAACTATAGTCAGTGGCTGGAATGCCACAGAGACGCCAAGCCAGGTAGTCTGCGGTGTGGAGCCAGCGACGAGTTGACTTGAAGACTTCTGGTTTGTGTTCGCGTAGCCAGAGCTGCTTGCAGAGAGTGTAGATTGGAGAGATGTTCAATCCAGTTGTATCAAACAGTCGCTGTTCACCTATTTGTTCTGCAAGGCGTTGGGCTTGTGGCTTTGTGCGTGTGTCGTACCAGGCGATGATCGGGTGCAGAGGTCGATCATCTTCATCCAAGGGTACTCCAGCTTCAGCCACACTGGTCACAGCTATAGACTGAATTCGCTTGGGGTTTTCTACCTGCCGCACGGCTCGACGAATTGCCTGCCAGCAAGCCTGCCAGAGTTGATCTGCATCCAAGGTTGCCCAGCCAGGATATGGCGTTTCCAGTGGAGGAGTAACGCTACCTTCGGCAACAATGTCTCCTTCTAATGTGAAAATAAGTGCTCGAACTCGACTGGATCCAGCGTCTACACCTAAGAGCAAAGGGGAAGTCATGAGATAAACCTCTGGCTAAAAATGAGAAGCTGCTGTTGGACTTCTCTTAGAAAATGATTGAATTTGTTAATCGTGGGTCTTCATCTAACCGAAGTGGGGGGCATCTGCAACAGGTAATGGGCAGTTTGTTCATCTGTTACGAGGCCATTGACCCACCTTCCCTGAAGAATAGAGTACAGAGCTTGATGCTTTTGGGCACCTCCAGAGATGCAAACAAACAGCCGATCTGGGCTGGGCTTCAATACCTCACCAGCCAATCGGTCGGTGAACTCTTTATTAAGCAATCGACCATTCTCATCCAGAACTCTACCGAGCAATTCCGCACAAGCTCCCTTTTTTTGAAGATTTTGCCATTCCTCAGTAGTCATCAAGCCTTCTTTCAGAAAAGCTGAGTTGGTATGCAGTGGTGAGACACTGGCGAAGGCAACGCTGGCCTGTTCAACGATTTTCATGACACGTTGATAGACAGTCAACTGTTCCAGCAGCTGTTTTTCAGCAAGAGTAGGAAGGACCAGTGGGGCAGGAAAGTAATATCCTTGAGCACCGGTTTTTTCTGCAAAAGGAGTGACTAGATCAAATTCGCTGGGATTGCCTTCGGGTGTGGTAAAACCAACCAGAGAAGTAACGCTGTGATCGGTACGTTGAAACTCCTCGAGGTGGTGGATGCTGCGGCGAATTGTCTGCCCGCTCCCGAGTGCAAAGGTACATGGTTCTTCGCTGCGGATGAAGCGTTCCATCATCTGGGCACCCAGTACACAGAGACTTTGAAATACTTCCTCAGCGCTTTGCTCCACAGAGGCTGGAGTAACTTCGCAGAGATCAAGAAGGTAGCGAGCTTTCAGCTCCTGACCAAGCTCCATGCATTCGCTCAGGTAACGGTGGTCAATGCGTGTGACCACAATTCCCTGTTCCAAGGCCTGGCTCAGGTAGCGCTGAACACTCTGGCGAGAGAGATTTAGGTTGGCTGCAATCTCTGCCTGATTCTGCTTCTGGACATAATATCGCCAGGCAATCCGGGCAATCAGGTCAGAATCAGGACGAGGCATCGAAGCGTAATTGGATTGGTTGGAAGCCTAGGATTTTACCAAGCGGTAGGCTGTATCGACACTCGCATCTTCATGAATGATGGCAGCAAGTGCCGTGGTCATTCCTTCGATGTTGGCGTGGCCCCAGACATTGCGTCCCATTGTGATTCCGACTGCACCAACATCCATCGCATCACGTACCATCTGTAGGATTCCCCGATCAGAATCTGATTTTGGCCCACCAAGAATTAATACGGGAACCGTGCAGTTATCCAAGACAGTGCGGAAACTCTCCTTATCGCCGGTGTAGAAGGTTTTTACATAATCCGCACCTGCTTCAGCAGCTACACGACTTGCAGCAGCGACCATCTCCGGAGTACGCATGGTCTCATTGGGCCAGCCGCCAGGGACGCTCTCAATCATCAATGGAATCCCCCATTTCTGACATTCAGCAGCGAGTTGCATTCCGTGCAGGACGGATTCGTTCCCGTGATAGCGCTTGAAGTAGTCATCTTTCGGATCACACCAAGGATAGACCTCGACTTTGATCCCGTCTACACCCAGACGCAACGCCATTTCCACGGTGCTGGTGATACTTTGAGGTGTGACATCCACGCTGAGCCAGCAGCCTCCCCCATCTAGTGCCTCCGCAGCAGCTACGGTAGAACCCCAAGGAGTGAGAATTGAATCTGCTCCTCCAGCCCTTACCGCTTTGACGACCTCAGCAATGTCCTTGAGACCTGTAACGGTATCAAAGACTCGGGCATGATCCATGGCAATAACCAGGGAACGACCATTGTTACGAAACAGACGTCGGGTTCGTAAGTTTTTCTCTTTCAACATCAAAATACTCCTTACTTGGATGTATCACGTTTCAGCCAGACACCATTTGACTGACTACTTCTTCTCGACTGGTTTCGCTGATCTTGTTTTCTCCCACCACGCGTCCCTGTCGTAGAATCAGAATCCGGTCTGAAGCTGCAAAAATGTCATTTAGATTGTGGGAGATGAAGATGATTCCGATTTTCTGTGTGCGCAGTTTGTCGATCAACTCCAGCACCTTGCGTTGTTCCGGTACACCCAGGGCAGCAGTCGGTTCATCCATAATGAGCAATTTTGCATTCCAGTAAATTGCGCGACTGATCGCAATCGCTTGTCGTTGGCCCCCTGACAAATTGCGCACAGGTTGTTCCAGAGAACTTTCTGGAATTTCAATGTCCAGCGAATGCAAGACTTCTCTTGATTCTTTCAGCATTTTTCGACGATCAATGACCTTTGCCATTCCTAGAAAGGATTTCATTGGCTCCCTTCCTAGAAAGATGTTAGCACCCACATCAAGATTGTCTGCCAGCGCAAGATCTTGATAGATCGTCTCAATTCCTAGATTACGGGCTTGTAGAGGTGAATTAGCACGGAGAGGTTGGCCTTGATAAGCCAGTGAGCCTTTGTCAGGCGCGTGCACTCCCGAAATGACCTTGATCAACGTGGATTTGCCGGCTCCATTATCTCCAGCTAGTGCCAGTACTTCTCCTGCTTGGAGATTCATACTGACGTTGTTAAGCGCCTTGACTCCCCCGAAGTGCTTAGACACTCCATTGACTTCTAGCATCATTTTCCCCCGTTGGACACGCGGGTGCGTGACTGGTCAACAAATACAGCCACAATGATCACGACTCCCACAGCCAGGAACTGCCAGAAGGGCTCTACATCGACAAACACGAGCCCAAACTGAATCACCGCAATCACCAGAGCCCCGATGACGGTTCCAAAGATTTTTCCTGATCCCCCAAAGAAACTGGCCCCTCCAATGAAGACTGCTGCGATGGAATCAAGTAGGAGGGGTTCTCCAGCCTGAGCAGCACCAGCGGAGAAGCGGGCGGTATAGATCAAGCCGGCCAGACCAGCAAATCCAGCTGAGATCATATAGAGCAACAGGGTGTGTCGTTTCACATTGATCCCAGCCCGCAGGGCAGCTTCTCGATTTCCTCCAATGGCGTAGGTGTACTGACCAAATCGAGTTTGGGACAGTACAAAGTGAGCGATGAGAACAACAATGGCTGTGATCAGAACTGGGACAGGAATCAGTCCAAAAATCTTGGTAGTACCCAATTGGAAAAGAATTGGGTTATTCACTGGGACAGTCACACCATCGGCCACAATAAACCCAAGTCCTCGGGCTACACCGTACATTCCAAGAGTTCCGATGAAGGGAGGGATATGAAGACCGGCAATTAGCCAACCGTTGATCATTCCGGGCACCATCACGATCAACATAGTGGCAATTACACCAATAGAGAGGGCGAAAAGCGGATCTTGTCCCCCGAGACTAGAAGTGATCGTAGCAAATACAACAGCAGCGAATCCCATTGCGAATCCGATGGACAGATCGATCCCTCCAGCAATGATCACAAAAGTTACACCAATCCCAAGTAGCAGTGGAGCAGCGGCGAAAGTCAGAATGCTCTGAATATTGAAGAGATTGAACAGAAAAGAAGTGTCGTAGGCAAGTCTAGCCCAGACCTCGAAGAAAACCGACATCGAAAGAAGGAATAGCCAAGGCCAAATTGAACGGATCACATCCAGTCTCATCAGGCACTACTCAGGAGTGGTTGGCAGAAGAGTTGTCGGGCACGTGCGTGCCCATTCCCCAGGGAGGAAGCAAAGGAATGGCATCTCCGAGCGACTATTTTTGGAGAGCACGCACCCTGGTAAAGTCAGCGAGAAACTTCTGCTGAGAAGTTTCTCGTGATTGAGGAAAGGAATCAGTCAGAATAGACGTACTTGCTGATTTCAGGATCACTGATGTTAGACTTGTCCATCACAGTGAAGCCGGTACCAATGGAGATAGGTACAGACTGCTTCTTCAGCACAGCGTAGGCGGTCATCACCCCATAGTAACCAATCTCTGCCGGATGCTGAGCGATGGCTAGGTCAATCAAGCCACTGTTGATGTCATTTACAATACGAGATGGTGCATCGAAGGCAGCAACCTTGATCTGACCACTCTTACCCAAGGCTTTCACACCGTCGGCTGCACCAACAGCAGAGAAGAGATTCGCCCCGAAGACTCCAGCAATGTCTTGGTTGCGAGCGGCAACTGCCTGTAACTGAGCCGCAGCCTTGTTTGCGTCGTTGTCATTGTACTGTGTGTTCAGCAGGGTGATGTTGGGGTAATTTTGAATCTCCATCTTGAAGCCCTCTTCCCGCTGGTCCGTGGTGGAAATACCAGGTCGAACGTTGGAGACATAGACTTTTCCTTTCTCACCAATTGCTTTGGCGAGAGCTCGGGCCGCCATTTTGCCACCGAGAACATTGTCAGAAGCAACGTAAGACATCGGAAAATCACCCATTCCAGAACCATCCTGATAGTTACCGTCGTCAATGAAGGTATCGACAGTCACTACAATAATCCCTGCATCATGAGCGGCCTTTAGCGGTGAGATCAATTGCTGCTTGTCTGTTGGAGCAATGAGAATCGCATCAGGCTTCTTCGCAATCACTGAGTTGAGAACGGGTACTTGCAAGGTTGGGTTGAAGTCTGGGGCTCCCTGGAACATCAACTCCACTCCCAAGCCTTCTGCAGCGAGTTCAGCACCCTTGCGCATCGTGATGTAGAAGGCATCTGTTGTAAGTCCTGGAATCAGAGCAATCGTGAGTTTTTTGTGACCACCGGCTTGAGCCACGCTAGTCCATGCCAACAGAACAAAACCACAGAGCAGCAGACGAAATGCTGATCCAATTTTCTTCATAAGTCCTCACAAGTTGGAGTTTGTTGATGAAAAACAATGTGTCCATTCACAGTAGTTTTTCAGCAATATGGGCAATTGCTCATTTATCGAGCGAAAGCCAAAAACTAGAGAGTTCAATCAAACAAGTCAACCAAAATAATTGGTTGAAAAAAATAAATTTAGAAGTTTGTAGGGATAAGAAAATAACCGGGNGTTGGCGCTTGAGCAGGGTTCTTCTTGTAGAATAGNAATTTCAAANAAGCTTCTAANATGGTTGGACNTGCCGTAGATGAAGTGTTCGTCGATGTAGCCTTGCTACNTAATGCCTGAGCCTACAGTTGAGGGACTGAGGTTGGCGTAATTGCGCTAACCGTCAAATTTATATCTTGCAGCGAGTCAAACGGAATGTCTGAGATGAAGGGCCTTATAGAGGTTGAGAGGCCAAGAAAAAGGCCAAGGGGATAACATCTTCAGGTTCTTTAATCCACTCATTGTTTGGATCGAATAGTGAGTCATTAGGATTCTGCGACCTTTGGCTACTTTGATATGTTTTGACAGGGCCCGGGATCAACTAGTTGACTGAGATTCGATGAGGTTTTAGTTCTTCGCCGAGTACCCTCGTCAGCATCCAGAGACCAGCTTTTGATACACAATATGCTGAGTTGCCTACCTCACCGAGGTGACCAAGCCCAGAACCAATCATAACAATTTTAGCATTCTCAGCCTGCTTGAGATAGGGCAAAGCTGCGAACGCGCAGTAGTAGGCACCAATTAAATTCGCATCAATAACTTTCTTCCAGTTAGCTGAATTGCTGCTCTTGAGCCTTTTACGATCAACTGAAATACCAGCATTTAGGAAGAGAATATCAATACTTTGACGAGAGGAGCTAAAAGCAGAAATGGTTTCAGAGAATGAATCAAAATCACTAACATCTGAAATGAGTGCCTCAGCTTTGCCCCCAGAATTTTGAATATCCTCGACAGTTGAAAGAACTTTCCAATGTGTACGTGCTAAACACTCAACAAACGCACTTTCGTTAGCAAAGGCCACGGCAAGAACTCATCCAATTCCACAGTCAGCACCAGTAATCGAAACATTCTTAGAATCAAACATCATGGGCTTTCACTGCGAAGCAAGGCTGGCCAATTTTATGAGAGGAAGCAAAAGCATTGGTCATGAGAGCAAGTTCAAAATCTGGCTATTGGAGAGGAAGTTATGAACTAGTGGTTGAGATTGATTTTTCTGTGATTGCTGCCAGGTGGCATGAATCCCTTCATCAGTTATGAGGGCATCTACATAACGACTACAACCGGTACCCCATGGCGATATGAAGTGGGGATGCAGAATAGATATTTTCTGTAAGGCGGGAAAATTCTCGTCAAAGCCAAAATAAATACCACTGAGTTCTTCGCAAGAATAGCCCCGAGGTCTTTGGCGTCCAGAAGCATTTTGAGGTAGTTCGTTCATACATTCAGCACCATCAAAAAAATAAATAGAGCATGGTGCTAAATCGGCAAATGGACCGATTTGGGGTAAGGAAAGTCTTGAAGTGATACGCGTAGTGGCAATATCCCAGGCATGGCCCTTCTCAACGATACACCAGTTTGCAATGTCAAAACCATTAGATTCATTCCTCTTTGCATAACCAGTACTACCAGATGCCCAGGTAAAAGGGTGTGTGCAAAAGAGAATATCACAAGACTTGGAACCCAAAACTACAGGATCCTTGACATGCAGGTGTTCAAATTTTTCAGTACATATAAGAAGTTCATCATTCGTGGAGTTGTTGAAATCAGATAGTGAGTTACTGTTGATTCTACCAACAGACCAGACCCCAGTACCTTGTTTCTGAAAATCCGATAAGCTATGGGGATACTCACAAGATTTCTCGACAGAATAAAATATTTCCCAGGTGTTATCAGAGAGTCTATTGAGTGCTGAACCTTCAATAGATAGAACTCTAAAGTCAGCATTTTCTAGATCAGATTTAGACCACCTCATTACTTTACGAAAGGAACTAGCATTATCCTCAGACTTAAATAGCGACAATTCGAGTCCACGAAGTCCAGCTCCTACTCCTGTTCTTGAATCTCCATGATCTCGATATCTACCTATCAGCCAAAGGTTGCCTAACTCATCAGAGATCATATTCCCACCGCCAAACCAATATCCTTTTTTCTGATCATTTGCTGGAATAATTACTCTAGCTTTTTCTTGATCAATCAATCCATTGGCAAATTGAATTAATTTTTCAGTGATAAGAGAGTTAATTTGTTTCATAGAGCCATACTCTATTTATTAGATCCTGAAGTAAGACCACTAATAATTTGCTTTTGAAAAATGCCTGTAATTATCAAAACAGGAATAATTGAGAGAAAAGTTGCTGTACTGATTGTCTCCCAGGGAAATGAATACTCTCCGGGGTAAAGTGAAATTCCAACGGGAGCGGTTCGCATATCGTTATCATGAAGAAGAACCAAGGAAAGGGGAAATTCATTCCAAGAAAAAATAAATACAATCAATCCAGTAGCGAAAATTCCTGGTTTAGATAAAGGCAGGATTATTCTCCAAAATATACCAAAGGGTTCGCAGCCATCGATCTTTGCAGCATCCTCAATCTCGAAAGGTATAGTACGAATATAATTAGCTAAAATCCATATCGCCATTGTAATAAACAAACCAGTATGAGCTATAATTAATGATGGATACGAATTAATAAGATTTAGTTTCTTAAAAACCATAAATATTGCTGGAAGTATTGCAATATTTGGAAACATNGAAACNGCAAGCATGCCNAGCATAATAGCAAAGCTTCCCCTAAACTTAATTCTTACAAGTGCATAAGCNGCTAGTCCACCAAATAGAATGATCGTGACTGTAGTAAATATAGCAATAATAGTACTATTGANAATATATCTCAGTAGTTCCGGAGAATTATTGAATATAGTTACATAATTATTGAAAGTACCAGGAGAGGGGAAAAGTTTAGGTGGCCAGGCGTAAATATCTTTAGCTGGCATTAGTGATGTAAAAAGTAACCAAACAATTGGGAAGAAAGATACTAATACAACTATAAATGATAAAAAATAAATCAAAAATTTTATTTTTAATTTTGATTGCATCGATGAACAATTAATTTTGTTAATGTAAGATTTAATAATCTATATTTTTGATTGATTTAATGTAAATTAAACTCATAATCATGATTAGAATAAATTGAATTATTACCATGCTAGATCCATAGTTAAACTCAACAAATTCGAAAAGTACTCGATATGAATACAATGAAATAGTTTCAGTTGTATTTAGCGGGCCACCATCAGTAAGGTTAAATGGAAGTTCAAAAACTCTAAGTGCATCCATAGTTCTCAGTAGCAGAGAGACGATAATGGCAGGTGCTAATAATGGCAGTGTTATATACCAAAATGATTTAAAGTCACTGGCTCCATCGATTTTTGCACTTTCATATAAATCTTTCGGTATCGTTTGCAATCCAGCTAATAGTAAGAGTGCCATAAATGAGCTTGTTTTCCAGGTGGAAACAGACATCATCGCAATCATGGCTAATGGTTCTTTACCAAGCCAGTTAAGTTTATTTTCAATTAGCCCAGCGCTAATCAGCCCATAGTTGATTACTCCAAATTCAGTATTAAACATCCATCTCCACATTATTGCATTTAGTGCAGTTGGTAGTGCCCATGGAAATAATATAGCTACCCTAACAATTCCTCTGAATTTGAATTCTTTATTTAATAATACCGCAATGAATAGGCCAATTAGTAATTCTGCTGGTATTGTAAAAAATGTGAAAATTAATGTGTTATTAAATGATTCAATAAATCGATTATCATCCAATAAGTTAAAATAATTTTCCAAAGACCAACTGTTGTCCTCACTGTACTCTGGTGTTAAACTATACAGAAATGCTTGTATTACGGGATATACAAGAACAAATATCACAACTAGCAGTGAAGGTATAACGAACAGATATCCAATTCGAGTATTACGATGTAATTTGATATAGTCTAGCTGCAAACTTGATCTTCTCTCTTTCGGTCTTGGCACTGCTTTAGCAAAAAGCAGTGCCTAAGATTTTTATTTACCTTCTCTCTTTGGGAAGGAACCGTTTAATCTGATCTTCTGCATCCTTCATTGCTTGTGCAGGGGATTTACGTTGATGTAATGCTTCTGTTATTTCTGCCTGCATAATCTGTGAGACTCTATTATATCTTTCTCCTGTTTCGGCAGATGGCCGTACTACGCCAACCTTGTAGTTTGCCCCGAGGATCTGTAGGACTGATCCCTTTAGAGAAGGATCTTGGTATACAGAATTAATTGTTGGGGCTTTGTTTGAGACTTTTGCCGATTCTAATTGTGATTCATACTTTGTGAAATATTTGATTAGCTTTGCAGCAGCCTCTTTGTGCTCTGAATATTGATTTATCGCTAACAAATATCCACCTATGGTTGTAGAATGGCTATTTGGGTTTCCTTCGAAATATGGATTCCTGGTAATTTTAAACTTATCTTTTACGGGAGAATCATCGGCACTTAGGGGACTAATGACAAAATCCTGCACCATTAAAAATACTGCCCGTTCCTGTTGAAATAATACTCTTGCATCATTTGGTTTGAATGTGAGTATGCTTTCATTAGCAATTTTATGCTTATGAAGTATATCGACCATTGCCTGCATTGCTTTTATACCTTCAGGACTATTTACTGCAATCTTCCCTTGCTCATCAAAGAATTTACCCCCAGCCCCGTAAAAGAATGTGAGCCAATTCATAAATAATCCTTCGATCTTCGCCCACATATTCACAAATCCTACTAAATCAGGATTTTTCTCTCCTTCTAGAATCGTTTTTGACTGATTGATTAGTTCTTCCCATGTTTTGGGTGCCTCAAAGCCATATTTTTCCAATAAATCTGCTCGATAGAATAAATGAGTTCCATCTATATAAAGAGGAATGGCATAAAGCTTTCCATCAACTGTCGCTGCTTCTGCAAAACTTTGGTTATACTGACTAAGTTCTTCTTTTGTAAATAAATCATTTAGTGGTGCTATCCATCCCCTTTTGGCAAAGTCACCTGGCCAGATAACATCGACAGAAATTATATCTGGTTTACTACTTTCAGCTGTGAAGTTNGTAACGTACAATTTTCTTGATTCATTAGGGACATCAGAAATTTTCTGCCAATTAACNTTGATGTGNGGATTCTCTTTCATAAATCCTTCAATAAGCCTTGGTGTCATCTCACCAAAACCTCTCGGTCCAATTGATATAGTTATTTCTGTTTCATCACTAAATGCTAGTGAAGCATATTGAAATGCAAATAAAAATATTGTTAACAGTTTGAGTATTTTCATTTGTTCCTCATTCAAGAGAGATTAAAATTTAGTTTTAATTCTGTTTGAATTAAAACTTAGAAAGTTTGGTTATTACCCTTCACTTTTATTTATGTCAAGTTGTTTTAACTATATAGTTACAAACATTAGTCTTTAGATAATAACGGCATAAAGATACCATTCGGCTGGACTGTTAGGAATATCTGTGAAGGAGATATGTGCGTATTTTGAAAGCTTAGCACGAGATCGAGTGAACAACTAACTAGTTCAAAATAGCAATTACCCCTTGACAGCCCCCAGAGTCAACCCTCGGACGATGTAGCGTTGGGCGAGAAGCGCGATTAGGATGGGGATCGACATGGCAATCATAGTTCGCACACTGAGGAACCAGAACTGGACTCCTCGTGACTCAAACGAACCAGAAATGAACATCGGGATGGTGATAGCGTTTTTGCTGCTGATGACCAGCGAGAACAATAACTCGTTCCAGGTGAATGCAAAGATAATCAAAGCAGTGGCTGACAAGGCAGGTGTACAGAGAGGCAGGGCGATTTTAGAAAAAGTAGTGAAGTAGTTGGCTCCATCCATCAAACAAGCTTCTTCCAACTCGACAGGCAAGTCTACGAAAGCTTGTCTCATGATCACTACGGCAAAGGGCAGTGTGAAAGTAGTATTGATCAGAATCAATCCAGTTCGAGTATCTAGGAGGTTCAGGAACTGGAGGGTGAGGTAGAATGGGATGACGGTCGCAACTGGAGGGAGGATCCGTTGAGAGAGGAACCAGACGGTCAGATCCTTGTTAGAAATCTTCTTAAAGCGGAAGCGAGCCAAAGCGTAAGCAGCAGGAACCCCTAGGCAAAGTGTTAGCAGGGAAGTGGAGAAGGCAACCACTACGCTATTGATCACAGCGTTGCGCATTTCCACTATTTCTAATTGAGAAATCCAGTTATTGAGAGTAGGCGAGAAATTGAGCCAGGGAAGACCGACTCCGGTGACAGTAAAAGTGTCTAGTGGATTACGTAGACTTGTCGAGAATCCCCAGTAGAGGGGGAAGATGAAAAACAGCGCGATCGTAATAGCCAGCAGTGAGAGAAGGGAGTCCCGAAAGTCAAATGAACGCGTCTTCATTGAATGGACTGATCATCACGACCAAACAGGTGACAGTGGTCAGTCGTGAAGTGGATCTTGAGCTTCTCCTTGTTAGAGACGTCTAGCTCACCGTCACCAACAACAGTTAGCAGGTTATCGTTGGCATCATTGGCGTAGATGTAGGTTTCATTGCCTAGTCGTTCGATGATGTCTACTGTCGCGGACAGGGAACATCCCTGAGTCCGCTCCAATTCGAAGTGCTCTGGTCGGATTCCAAGGGTAAGGATATCACCTACCTTAAAATTGATGTTCTCTCGTTGTAACTGCATCTGATCTTCGCCAGGCAGCTGAAGTGTGATCTGTTGCCCTTCGATTTGTAGAACCTTGACAGATAGGAAGTTCATCTTGGGAGAGCCAATGAAACCAGCAACAAAAATGTTTGCTGGTTTGCGGTACAGTTCCAAAGGGGTCCCGACCTGCTCCACGTAGCCATCGTTGAGAATGAAGATCCGATCAGCCATCGTCATTGCCTCTACCTGATCATGCGTCACATAGATCATGGTGGTTTTGAGGTTGGCATGTAGCTTTTCCAACTCCATCCGCATCTGTACCCTTAGCGCGGCATCGAGATTCGAGAGTGGCTCATCGAACAGGAAGACGCTTGGTTCACGGACGATGGTTCGACCAATCGCAACACGTTGACGTTGACCACCAGAAAGCTGGGCAGGGCGTCGATCCAATAATTCTTCAATCTTCAGAATTTTGGCAGCCTCAGCGACTTTGTGTTGAATCTCTGCCTTGGGCACTTTATTCAGCTTGAGACCAAAACCGATGTTCTCTCGCACGCTCATGTGTGGATAGAGCGCATAGGACTGAAAGACCATGGCCGCTCCACGATCTGCTGGGTGCAGGTCATTGACGTAGGTGTCACCAATATAGATTTCACCCGCAGTGATGTCCTCCAGGCCAGCAATCATCCGTAGCAGTGTTGACTTGCCACATCCGGAAGGACCGACAAAAACTACAAACTCCTGGTCCTTGATCTCCAGATCAACTCCGTGGATCACCTCCACTTCATCAAATGACTTTTTTACGCCGCGCAGTTTTACTTCAGCCACGTGAGACCTCCAACATTGATAGAGGGGTGATCATCCTTTTACAGCCCCTAGGGTGAGGCCTTGAACAATATAGCGTTGTGCCAACAAGGCGATCAAAACGGGTGGAATCATCGCGATCATTGCTCGCACAGCCATGAACCAGAACTGAACTCCCCGCGTATCCACCGCACCAGCCATGTGAATCGGGATGGTGATCACTTCTTTGCTGCTCAGAGTGATGGCAAAGAGAAACTCGTTCCAAGTGAAAGCGAACATAATCAAACCAGTTGCAGCTATTGCTGGAGCTGCCAAGGGCAAAGCAACACGAAGAAAAGCTCCATAGTTTCGTGCTCCATCCATGAAGGCGGCCTCTTCCAACTCAATAGGCAAATCCAGAAAGGTCTGACGCACAATCACAACCACAAATGGTAGCACAAAGGTAGCGTTGATTAGGATCAGTGCCAGCTGTGTGTCCAATAGATTCAGAAACTGCATGATTAGGTAGAATGGGACCACTGTTGCTACAGGTGGGAGTACACGCTGTGATAGAAACCAAATAGTCAGATCCTTGTTGGAAATCGTTTTGAAGCGAAAACGGGCCAGTGCATAAGCTGCGGGAATTCCTAACGCCAGGGCTAGAATGGAAGCAAAAACAGCGATGACCGTACTATTGTAAACAGCCTTGCGGGCTTCCTCTGTGGCGAGCTGATCCACCCAATTGGTGAGGGTCGGATCAAAATTCAGAAAGGGAATTCCGAAACCAGAGACGGTGAAGGTGTCTAGTGGATTCCGCAGACTCGTTGAAAAGGCCCAGTAGATTGGAAAGAAGAAGATCATTGCCGCAACCACGGCAATCAGCGAGTAGATCGAATACCTGAGAGGGTGCTGGTTCTGCTTGGGCTTCATCTTATGCGTAACTCTGTCGCAATTTTCTGAAGAAGAGGGTCACGATGATCATTACAATAATCAGCAAACAGTACGACATTGCCGAAGCGTAGCCGAGGTCAAAATAACGTAGCCCGGTCCTGAAGGCCAGGAATGACATGGACTGTGTAGCAACACCAGGCCCACCTCCCGTAAGGGCAAACGGGATATCGAAGAGCTTGATAGCCTCCGCAAGACGCAGCAACAGCACGATGACAATTGTTGGAGTCAGCATCGGGAAGATGATATTGGCGAATAAACCCCACTTGGATTTACTCTCCATTTTTGCAGCTTCCATCAATTCATTAGGGATACCTTGCAGCGCGGCCAAGAACACCAGAAAACAGAAAGGCGTCCATTGCCAGATGTCAACTAGGATTACTGAAAATAAGGCCCAATTAGGGTTAGAAAGGAAAGGTACTCCTAGAAAGCCAAGTGGTCCACCTTCTTCGTAGAAAATTGTAAAAAACAGATAGCCTACTGCAAGGGGAGTTGCAAAAATTGGCAGAAGCATGACTGCCCTGAGAAACGATCTAGCCCATAGACGTTGATTGAATAAAAGGGCTAGCAGAATACCTAATACTAGTTGAGACGGAACGGCGACTAATACAAAAATTGAAGTAACTTTTATAGCAGAATGAACCTGTGGATCCTCGGTTAATCTCTTGAAATTAGTAAACCCAATATTTGTCCAGGTTGAGATCTTTTCTCTGTTAATTTTAATCTTAGTTCTGGGGTTACCCTTCGCATCTAAAACAGGGTTCCCACTTGCATCCAACATAGGAACTTTTTCACGACTCACATTCATTTTAGTTTCCACTTTGTGAACACTAATATAGAGCGAGTAAACTAGTGGAAAGATAGTGAATGTTAAAACCCAAATTGCGGCTGGCAGTAAAAACACAAAGCGCGCTTTTGTATTTCGGTGTGTTTTCATAAGAGGGTCATGTGATGAATCACGGGCCGTTTTGATTCCGAAAGACCGTCAGGCATGGAAGATTCCACACCTGACAGCTTGGTAGGATTTACTTGTAGCCTATCGCTGATTGATAGTAGCCCAATTGCTGATCTCGCCCCAGACGGTCAGTGATCTGCTCCCAGGTTTTGGCAGTGCTATCCAGCGCCTGCTTGGCAGAGATCTCACCACTCATGGTAGCCGAGAGGTTTTTATCCAGGATATCCCAGTACTCAAAGGAGCCGGGAATCCTGAGGTAAGGGAGGAAGGTGTCGGCAAAGAAGGTCTCATAGTAGGCCTTCAGGTAGTCCTTGACATCTGCTTCAGCCCAGCCAGCGTCTAGATAGTCTCCCAGCCCAGCTTCACCTTGTGGCTCCAAGAATTGGTAGGTAAAGCCTGGATCCACACCGGTCCAACCGTTCTGAGCTAACCAAATTGAGGCTGGCTTGATAGCCATCAGGGATAGCAGTGAGTAGGTGGCTTCTGGATTGGCAGAGTAGTTAGAGATTACACCATGCCATGAACCACCTGTCGTGTTTCCTACCTTCACAGGATTGGTAGTCTTTACAAACTTCTTGGTCTCATGATCGTAGTAGGTGTCTGATGAGGGTAGGATGGAAGAAGCACAGACTCCTTGGATTTTGGAACGAGAGGTGTCCTGACAGAGTGAACCAACATCACCCCAACTGAAGACAAAGACAGACTTGCCTCGCAGGAAGTAGTCCCAAGCTTCACCCAAGCTCCAGCCAACCTGTGCGGAGGGTCCGGTCTTATGCAACTCCTGTAGAAACTCTAAAGCGGCGACGTGTCCGGGGCTGTTGATTAACGGCTTCATGTTGGTTGGATCGAACCAATAGACGTTATGATACTGATCCAACTCGGGTCCAGGTGTAATGGCAAAGGAGGCGGATAGCGATTGGAAGTGATAGTGTCCCTGCTCTCCAACCTTCAGGTGAAGCACCGTTCCTGAATCGGGATCAGGATCATTGCTATCCCAGTTTTTACCGTTGAAGAAGTTGCTAATATCCAGCATCTGTTGCCAGGTCTTTGGCGGAACAGGCATGCTGTAGCCATATTCTTTCTTGAACTGAGCCCTCCACTCTGGATTGGCCAGCGCATCTCTGCGGTAGTATAGAACTTGTCCATCCCCGTCGTTGAGTACTCCGTAACCCACGCCTTCCCAGGTGTGCAGTGTTTTCAATGATTGAGGCATTGAATCATAGGTCCACTGTGGATACTCTCCAGTGGTCATAAAGTCATCAATAGGGAATGCGTAGCCGTTGGGAACGATGTCTCCATACCAGAAGGCTCCAACCATGAAGGCATCGTACTGGCCAGTACCGTTGCGGAGATCCAACATCATCTTGGTGTAGTGCTCTCCGAATGGCAGCTCTACGATTTCTAATTTACCACCGGTAAGCTCCTCCCAAATTGGACGGAAACTATACAGCGGTCCTGAAATTCCACCTTTTGGACCACCAGAGTTGACGGTGACTGAAATGCTTACTCCGTCAAATGGCTTCTGGTCTGGGCCAAACAAGGATCCCAGTTCTTCTCGTGTTGTTGAAATAGTTGTCCCATCTTCCATGACCAGATCAACCTTACCATCGTCATGCCACTTCACGTGATGATCTGCTGCAGTCGCAATTCCACAAGTCAAGCATGTGGAAACAAAGAGACCCAGCGTTTTGAATAGCTTCATAGCGCTCCTTTGAATAAGGGGAAGAAACACTATTCCAACAGGAATGCTGGATAGTTGGGGGAAAGTAATGTCCTTTACTTTAAATTAGCAAGATTTTTTTGATCGACATTGCCGGTTAGGCTTGGCATATTCCCTATCCAAAAAATATTTGAAAGTGATTAGATGTTGGAAATATGAGTGTATCTTTGAAGTACTTAAGAGTGATTATTTGAATTTTTTATTTCATAAATTAAGTTAGATTTTAAAAAAGTTAAAACACAGCAATGTAAGGGAAAAGTTTGGTTTAACGTATGATCAAGGAATTTTATGAG
>PBZZ01000053.1 GCA_002730365.1 Deltaproteobacteria bacterium | reverse complement strand
CAAATCTTCGTCTCCAATCAAAGAGATGCCAGAGTAAAACATATTTGCACTTTGGCATAAACTAACCTCTCCAGCCTCAGTCTGTTGTATTCAGTTGATTATCATACCGCAGTTCAGCCGGACCGGAACCTGCCGCACGTCACTTGTAAACCCTGCCTCGATTGTCAAAAAATTTAGTGAAACAATGTGTGGAATGGGATAGAGGTAATCACAAACATCTTCTGGCACTACTAACTTCAGTGAAATCAGATTTTTCCCCGATAGGACGCTTGGGCTCAGACCTGTGAGCTCAAAATAGCCGACCTTTTCGTCCCCAAATCGCAGCAATAAATCAAAATTCAGTGTGGGACTGTTCTGCAGAGTAAGGTCATGTTGCACAGAATTCCCAGGTTCTAAGTTCAGATTACTTTGTGAAGATGCTAATTCTGAAGTGCTTGGAACCAGTGAGTCTATCCAAGTGGCTTTTTGGGCATTCAGTAAAATCGAGATTTGCTCGTTTAGAATGTCGGCTGTGTTTTTAATAGAGTCATTCTTTGCAGGAGTTTGGTCTGAAGCACAGCTCAAAATGAGAAAAGTTGAGCTAAAAACAATTAATCCGAGAAAACTATGGAGAGAATTCATCAATAGTTCCATGGTCCTAGAGACGTCAAAGTCAACTCAATCTGTGGAAGTGCGGATTTGACAGCCATTGGTTGTGAGTGAACTGACATAATGTTGTATGCTGACTCCTGTCGACGAATGAACCAACGGGCCTGCTACATCGTGAAGATCAAAGTCTGGACTGAGTGCATAAAGAAAATCGACTAGGGTACGTTTGTCCCGGTTGCTCAAGCTGGTGGAGTTCAAATAGGGGTACATCACGTCTTTGCTGTCAAAACTATGGCTCCAGATACCCAACATGTGTCCAAATTCGTGTGTGGCAACTGCAGTTGTTGTTGTTTGATCCTGACCTTTAAGCATATAGATTTCTTTTTCCGTGGTTGCTTGCCCCAACACGTCAGGATTACCAGCTTTTGCCAGCATCTGTGAGGAGTTGAGCCAATAAACTTTCACATCAGGTGAACCTGTAAAAGAGACGTTGACACCAATTTCATTGAGTGTGTTAACCCAAGTGTTTACGCCCGTTTCAAACCAACTAAGTTCATTAGCACTTCCACCCAGTGGATATGTGGCGTTTGTCGCATCTTTGTCGATCACAATCGAACTGTTTTTCCCCCAATGGAAGATATATCGGTTCGTGACCGGGTAGTAGTCCTTGGCAGCAGTGTAAGACTCTGAATCACCGCAGCCAAAGAGCAATAGTCCCGAACCTCCAACCAAAAGATTTCGGCGAGTCAAGGGGCACATTTAATTCCTAGAAGCGATAGGTGAGAGTTGTTAACAAAGCGAGCCCCCCCAGGTCAAAATTCTGTGTTTCCTGGATGCTCTTTGCATTGTGGCCTGGTCTGATATCACTCGAATCAATCTCATTTTGAGCGACGATGTAGCGAGCTCCCACAGACCACTGCAATCTGCTATTGAATACATGATAAAGTCCTTGCAAGAACCCTGTGGTTCCTAAGGTTTTAGAAGTTCTGGTGCCTAGTTGATCTTTGATGTTGTCGGTAGTTATGTATGAACTACGATATCCATAGAAAGTTCTGCTCAAGTTATTGACTCCACCGCCAACCGACCATTCCCAATTTCCATGATACGATGAGAGTAGCAGCAGAATGGTTTGCAAATCCAAAGTATTCTCCTGCTTCTCTCCATTCAATGTTTGATAACGTATTCTTCCACTCGTCGATGAGTACTCTAGGCCAATGCCTACGCCGGAAGTCCGTAAAAAAGTTATTCCAACTAAATAGCCCTCTAAGCGTATACCCTCTGCTCCATATCGATCCTTGAGATACTTACTGTATGCTTCGTTGGATCGAAGTTCTTGTGTGGAATATCCGTAACGCCAGAGGGAATCGCCCCACGCTTGATCGGTAGCCACAATCAGAAGCGCAGAGGCAAGCAGCAGACAGACAAAATTATATTTCATGTTGTCAGAGTACGGTGACATCCAGTTTTTCAAACTGTGCCAGGTGTCTAAATGATGGTCAGCAAAGGTCTTGCAATAAATGTAGACATCAAGGCAAAAAAGCCGATTCTAAAGGGGCATGATTCTCGCATTTTTGCCGCAAATCTATTATTTCAAGAATGCAGAAACTAAATCTGATGAAACTTAAAGCAACCTACTTCTTACCAATTCTAACAGTCTGTGGATTGCTGCTCTATGGCGGGTTCTGGATTGGTGATTCATGGTGGGAAAAGTTGGTGAATGCTGCTGGATCAGGAGTTCAGCCCGTTCAGGCAGCCGCTAATTTGGGTGAAGAAACCAAGATCGCTTACCGTATCCAAGTGCGCGATGCGGATCAAAAGCCCTTGGAGCGAGCGTTTGTTTCCTTGCAGAGCTACCCAGAATACCAGTGGTTCACCAATCAACTCGGGGAAGTTACTCTGCGTGTTGAGCCAAATTCACACCACGTTACGATTGTGGCCAATGGATTTATTACCCAGACCTTTGCCCTTTCTATGGTAGATGGTCGTGATGAAGTGATCGTCAACTATCAGTTGAAACCCAACCCTTTGCTTGCGCAAAAAGGCCGCTAGCTATACTTAGGGATAGCCTGTAGGCAGATCAAATCTCCAGCTCCTCTGCTTTCCAACCAACAATCATGAGTCACCGCTGGAATCATCCAGCCTTCTTCGCGACGAATCATCCCATAACTTTCACCACCTACCAAGAACTGGCCGTACCCTTTTACACCCATCAATAATTGATAGTTTCCTTTACCTTCAAGTCGGATACGTTGCCCAGTGGGAACACAAAGTCGGAAAACGTCAAAGTCCGGAAAGTTGACCACTCTTTCACAACGAACTCCATCCCTTTGCCAGATCAACTCAGGTTGTGGAGGTTGATATACTTCGGGTTTCATCCCAGCGAGAGCTTCTTCAGTATTCCAATAATCTTGGGTCAATACCTTCTGGCCAAACATCACGATCATCCGCTCATAGTGGGGAGTCTGAAATTCAATGACTCTTACTCCATGTTGCAGAGAGTGCATTTGCCAGGTTGGGAAAGACACCACATCTCCAACACGCACTGGACATGACCCAACGTAGGCCTCCGCTGAAAGCCGTAGTTTGGTTTCTTCTTGCTGCAGATGTTCTGGTATGGTTGAGAGCAATTCCTGCATCTCTTCTGGACTAAGCGCTTGAGTCAATCCATAACCACGTTGGCTTCTTTCCTGATCTAAGTGTTCATCCAGCTTTCTACGCAAAGTTTCATAGTTTTGAATCGCTCTTTGGAAGTCTTTTCGATACGCAGACCACCAATCTTCGCCATGTTGTTGCTGATAAGTTTTGAGGAGTTCTGGATGCAGTCCGGCTCGCACTTGTCCAACGCCATCCGGCCAGGCTGTTTCATCAATCGACGTAACAATGTAGACTTCCCATTTTTCCTGATGTAATTCCAGATACAGATCCCCTAAGATAATTTCTGGGACTGGATTCAGGGTTTTCAACAAGATGAGTGGAGGTTCTTGGTGAGCTAGCAAAGACTCTGGAAAAAGATTTAGCGCGTACGGTAGCTCAGTTGACCCCTGTTCATCAATGACGCTGGCCACTCCTCTTTGCTCGACACCCGTGTACCAACCTTCATAGCCCCATGGCTTGGGGATCCTTAGTTCTTGGAGTTTCAATGGCAAATGAGGGCTCTGTAAGACAGCTTGATGAGCCATTGCAATAGTTTCTAACTGGGAGTTNCCAAGCAATTGTTGCTGAATTGCAATNGGGTCAACCNCTGTTTTCCATACACATCCTCTNATGTTGTCTTGCTGGATTTCTAGAAGCTCTTGGTAGGNGCANATTGGTCTTTCAGGTAACCATTCGGCAATTAGACTTCTAGTACGCAATACAAAGAGAGTCTCTGATTCCTGAATCTCCTGCTGTATCCAACGACCAAGAATCTCAGCTGTGATCTCTTTCTGCAGGGGGTGTTCATTGGGGATGTGCAGTAGCCAACTGTTTGGCTCCAAGGGAAGGCTCGTGCTACGTAAGTCTGGCCATGCTTCACGAAAGGCAATCATATCCATGTAAATCTCCTAGTGTACGAAAGGATTGGTTTCCTGTATCTAGGTGGCTTCTTTGCCACATCTATTCCATGAGTTCATGCTGCTGCAGACACTACTAGGAGGATTTGTCCAGGGCTGTATCTACAGTTTAATTGCCCTGGGTTTTGTCCTGATTTATCGTGCAACTCGACAAATCAACTTCGCCCAGGGGGATCTGCTCATGCTAGGTGCTTACCTCGGCATGCAACTACAACTATGGGGAGTTTCTTGGTCCGTAGCGTTACTGCTCAGCCTGATACTACTATTTCTGTGTGGTTCACTGCTACAGGTAGGAATACTGTCTTCTTTGCCAAGAGAAAGCCGGATCTTAGTGATTCTACTGACGTTGGGATTGGGCTTTGTTCTACGCTCTCTTGCTACCATGATCTGGGGTCCTGCACCGCTTTTCTTTCCGAGTCCTTATGAACAACAGTTGTTTACGTGGCAAGCGTTGGTGATCAGTGGCGCTCAGCTTGGCGTATTGATAGGCAGCATGATCGCCTGGTTAGCTATATGGTGGCTGCTCTATCGCAGCAGGATAGGATTAGGTTTGCGAGCTCTTGCACAAGATTACTGGATGGCACAGGCTTCTGGGGTGTCCTGCAAACGTATGGAAGCCTTGGTTTGGGGGCTGAGCGCAGCCCTCGCAGCATTAGGAGGGGTACTGTTAGCTCCGCTTTCATTAGTTCATCCTGAATTGGGCTGGCTGAGTATTAAGGCCTTTGCAGCGGCTGTTTTGTTCGGTTTTGGGAATGTCACAGGTGCTGTCTTTGGGGGCTTACTGCTTGGAATCACAGAACAACTTTCTGCAGCTTGGTTCCCTGATATCTCAAGAGATTTAGTCAGTTACTTAATTTTACTGTTCTGGCTGTGGTTAAAAGGTGCTAGCAGAATCGGTTCAGCAGCAATTGTGTTCTCAGGAAAATCGTGATGCGATTGGGCTCTTTCATTGGCTTTGCGTGCCTTCTGACTATTCCATGGTGGGCGTCTTCCTTTTGGCTGTCCGAAGCTCAAACATGGCTGACCTATACGCTCGCTGGACTGAGCCTGAAGCTTCTATCCAAGGAGGTGGGTCTTATCAGCTTGGGCCATTCAGCTTGGCTGGCAATTGGTGCTTATGGTAGTGCGCTAACACTCCAAGTTGGTGGAGCATGGTGGCTTTCCCTATTGATTGGGGTCTCTCTTGGTGCAATGAGTGGCTGCTTACTGGGCTGGACCACGGATCGACTACAGGGCACTAGCCTGACGGTTTCGACACTGGTTGCTGCCTTGTTGATTCAAGAGTTGTTGCTACTCGCAGAGAATTGGACCGGTGGATACAGCGGTATCTCTGTCGAGACGCCTAATTTTCTAGAGGGTAGTACAAACCAACATTGGGGTTACTGGATGAGTTTGCTGGCTCTATCAGGGGCTTGGCTCTGTTGGCAGCAACTGAAAGACAGTACAATAGGCCGTTGTTGGAGAGCTAGTAAGGATAGCTCACAGGCGATGTGCCTAGGAATTAATCCACAACGAGCCCGACAGCAAGCCTTAGTCTGGAGCGGAGGCATCGCTGCCCTCTCGGGAATTTTACTGGCTTGGCAGCTTCAGTATTTGTCTCCAGAAGTCTTCCCATTGACGCTCTCGCTCGAGATTTTGCTTATTGGTTTGTTGGGCCCCAGCAATCTATGGGGCTTACTCTGTGGAGCAGCTCTGGTCCGCTTTCTGCCTCAACTACTTGCGCTAGTTCGCATGAAACTACCCCCTTCTTGGCAAGACTTGCCCGGACTAGAGCCCCTAGTTTTTGGTCTGATCCTAATTTGCTGGATCTGGCAAAAACGCTGATAGTCTCCTTTAGTTCTTCAGCTGCTTGCGCATCCGCTTGAGTGTTTCTCGTGCAGACTCACGGTTTTGTCGATCCAACACCATTCCCTGCCAATTTAGCCACTCCCACATTGGACGTAACTCAGCATGACCAATTGGAATTCGGTGGTTGTTGACCTCTTGGACATAGCGTCTCACCAAAAGTGGAACGGGAACTTCATCCGCAAAGGCTTTGGCTCTTCGAACTGGCTGCCAAATTGGAGCATCCTTCTTTTCTTTTTTGGGAGGGGCTACCTTTGAGGGAGGAGTTTCGGCTGAAGTTGTTTCAACTGTAGGCGCTGTTGTTGGAATGGGCAAATTACTCTGTAAATCATCTGCAAACTCTCGGGGTTTAGTGCGTTGAACAGTTGGGCTGGCTGATGGCTGATTTATAACTGGATTAAGCGAAGCTTGAAGAGAAGAAGCCTGTCCAAGAAAAAGTTGAAATAATTGATTTTTTTCAGTACTGGCCGTCTGAAGTTGGCGGCGTAGTTCTGTAATTTCTGATCGTAGACTGTCAATGTATTCCCTAGTCAAGGAATCTTGATCCATCCAACGGCTTGTTGTTGGTGGGTTGGAAAGAGAAGCCAGGTTTTCTTTCATGGTAGTCTCGGTGAACGGTGGAATCCGATGTCTGCTATCAAGGGAATCCGATGTTGTAGGATTCAATTCTGACGAGCCTGATCCTTGGTTCGTCAATGACTCAATGAATGCGTTGCCAGATCAGGCATCCAAGTGGCGGCAAATCCAGATGAGAACTGGCACCTTGCCCTTGCCAAAGAGCTTCTTCAGCAACAATGGTTTCCTGTTGATTGAATCCCGAGCCTCCATATTCGGGAGCGTCTGAATCAAGTAATTTGTGGTAGGTTCCAACTTCAGGAAATCCTACCCGGTAGTCAGTTCGAGGAACAGGAGTGAAGTTGTAAACAAATATTAACGGGGATTCAACACTCTTTGCGCTGCGCCGCAAGAATGAAAATACGCTGTGTTGGGTATCGCTAAGATCAATCCACTCGAAACCCTGCCAATCTTGATCATTGCTGTAAAGTGCCGGGTGTTCTCTGTAAAACCAATTGAGCCTGCGAGAGAAGTTCTGCAATTGTTGGTGAACAGGGTTTTCCAGCAGGTGCCAGTCCAGACTCTGTGCTTCCGACCATTCCCTCCATTGTCCGAACTCACTGCCCATAAAGAGTAGTTTTTTTCCGGGATGGCCAAACTGATAACAGAGGTACAGACGAAGATGGGCACGCTTCTGCCATTCATTACCAGGCATTTTGTTCAGTAATGAACCTTTGCCATGAACGACCTCATCATGAGAAATCGCCTGTACAAAGTTTTCAGAAAAAGCATAAACCAGCGAAAAGCTGAGCCAGTGATGATGATACGGGCGGTGTACCGGATTCAACTCCATGTAGCGTAGTGAATCATTCATCCAGCCCATGTTCCATTTAAAGTTGAATCCTAATCCTCCATGATATGGCGGACGGGTAACCCCATCCCATGAGGTTGATTCTTCAGCGATGGAAAGAACATTCGGGAAGTAGTGGAAGAGAGTTTCATGCAACTCCTGAAAAAAATCAATAGCCTCTAAATTTTCACGACCTCCACTCGAATTGGGGATCCATTCCCCATGTGGTCGATCATAATCAAGGTAAAGCATCGAAGCAACGGCATCGACACGAATTCCGTCGATATGGTATTTTTCAAACCAAAATAGGGCATTATTGATCAGAAAATTGCGTACTTCGTGACGACCATAGTTGAAGATCAACGTGCCCCATTCCTTGTGCTCACCCTTCCGTGGATCCTCGTGTTCATAGAGGGTCGTGCCGTCAAATTGGGCCAGTCCGTGAGCATCCTTGGGAAAGTGTCCAGGCACCCAATCGATGATCACTCCCAATCCCTCTCTGTGACATCGATTGATGAAATACATCAGATCTTCTGGGGGACCAAAGCGGGATGTTGGTGCAAAGTATCCAGTCACCTGGTAGCCCCATGAACCATCAAAGGGGTGCTCAGCTATAGGCAACAGCTCCAAGTGAGTGTAGCCCATTCGCTTAGCATAGGGGATCAGGTCTTCTGCTAATTCCCGATAGCTCAGGAATCGATCTTCTTCTTCAGGTACGCGCTTCCAGGAACCGAGGTGTACTTCGTAGATGTTTAGGGGTTGAGAAAGCCAGTCCGTTTGCTTCCGTTTTTCAAGCCAGGCTTTATCTTCCCAGGTAAATGTAGATAACTTTTGAATACGCGATGCAGTTGATGGCCGAACCTCGGAAGCAAAGGCGAAAGGATCACT
>PBZZ01000052.1 GCA_002730365.1 Deltaproteobacteria bacterium | reverse complement strand
TTACTATCATATGGAAAATGCCATTGAAGTCGAAGGAGTCAATACTTCTAAATCGTTCTGTACTTCTAAGAGGGACTCATGAAACACTCACTCTTCACGAGTCGGCTGAGAATGACTGTTTTTTCACAATCACATCTTTCGGAGCTAGTCCGGCTAAACGCAGATCCCGAGGTCATGCGTTATTTTCCAGCAACTCTGAGTTTCGAAGAAAGTGCTACTCTGTTGCAACGGATCATTGAGCACCAGCGAATAAACGAATACTCCCTGTTTGCAATTCACCTAAAAGAGAGTGGCGCATTTGTGGGCTGGTGTGGTTTGATGAAGGTTCCCTTTTCCGCCCATTTCACACCGGCTGTTGAAATTGGTTGGAGGCTGAATAAAATTTTCTGGGCTAAAGGACTGGCACCAGAGGCCGCCAAATCTGTTTTGCGTTTTGGTTTTCTTGATTTGGGCTTGTCTGAGATTGTTTCATTCACTGCCGAATTGAATCAACCGTCCATCCGAGTGATGCGGAAAATATGGATGAAGTGTAATTCTGAGGATACTTTTAATCATCCCAAATTGCCTTCAAAGCATCCCCTGCAAAGGCAAACACTCTATCGATTGCAGAAAACTGATTGGCTAGAGCATCATGAAAATTCTGAAATACCATGATTTTTGTTCAGCAGTCTTCTCAGAAATCTTGCATAATTTTAGCAACCGTAAAAAGACTGCTCGATCAACTCGTCCGAATTTTTTTGTTCAACACTTCCATAGAGCGACACTAAGATAACTTAGGCTCTTTGAACCAGAATTCTAGAATTCTCACAACGCACCAAATTTTCAGTGTTGTTGATAGGAGGCTTCCTTGAAAAAAGAACATCGTGTACATCCCAGATACCGTGTCCAATTGCTCGCCAAGATGGAAGAGGGACAGCGAGTATCACACGTAAAAATAATCGATCTGAGCATGGCAGGTTGCCGAATTGTCTGTAAACAACTGCTCAATCCTTCAGCCCATGTTCGCCTAACTTTTTTTCTCAAAACAGAAGGTGGACATCAAGCAGCCCTTCCCATCTCCTGCAGGGTGACTAGAGTATTCAAAGCCGATGAGGAAAAAGTAGTTGGATTGGCATTTATTGGTTCCATCTTGCCTGAAAACGGGATAGAGCGACTCATCGCAGAAGCTGCAAAAAAACCCAAAGCTAAGCTCGCCTAGTTTTTGAATGAACAACAATTTTCTACTTGATTTAAACTGGGTGCAGGATGCCTTTCCAGTAACTCCTTCCCCTACGGAGAACTATGAGAATCCTACTTTTCAGCACTGCTGTCCTCTTTCTTAGTCAATTAGGCGCCTGTTCCACGAGTTGTACATCGGTCATGAGCAGCAATGCCAACTACAATGAATGTGTGATGCGCAACACCCTTGTTTGAGCTAGCCAACTAATATTTTGCCGACTCTGTTTCCTCAATCCTAGAAACCACTTCCTTCTCATCCGCCCCATGTTCCCATCAAACCTACCTACGGATTCTTTTCACTCTAAGTGACCGAAAGCAGTAGATAATCAACATTTCAGTTGGTGAAGATGTCGCGTACTACTACACTCTAATTCTAAGAACACCTAAAACAGGGCTTCACATGAGCAAAGCAGATGAGTTTAACAAAGCCTAGGAGTTGGGTATGCAATGTGATTTTCACTTGTAGATGCTCTTTATCACCCAAATTACATAACTGTTGATCACCAAACTGGTGACCACATTGACATTGAAGCTGATAAGGGATTAATCAACCAATTCAAAGAGATAGTTACTATTGGACCTTGTCGGGTTTTTTTGAAAGTTCGGACTGTCTATGTCTTCATCGATACATACGCTTCACTGAAGACGAACCCCAATACAATGGTGTAATTACGGCCATCACCTACTAAGAGAATAAAATCTTTCGTCAGGAAAGCTCAGTACAAACCCTGAATTATGACCCTTCCAATGATCAAGATTGGAGTTGGTCTGACTTTGAATGAGTTTATTCAACTTTAGGTTAATTAAATTAAATAATCTTATTAATTTAAATTAGTTNAATAATTATAAAATTAAATAGTAATTCGTTTAGAATTCTTNCTATTTTCCGTTACAAATCAGACTTTCGAAAGTCCTCCCTCGNTACCGAACAGCTTCTCGGTCTAATGACTAATATGATNGGGCAAACTCTCCCCTCTACGAACTGCTNGCCCAAACNATTATGAGTCCCATCACAGAAAGGTGACTCTCCAGTTCTCTGACAGCCATACAAGTAGAAGGTCTTGGACTCTGTTGCAGTAAAGACTTTTGGTAAAAAAGTAGTTTGCTTGTGAGACCCATCACAAAGAGTTTGTTTGCTCGAAAGTCCGCAAGAATACCAGGCATACTTCTTCCCTTGCTCCAGCTCCACAACAAAGGGAGATGTTTGAACAATTGTTGGTTCTGACACCTAATTCTCCGATATGATCATTGGTTCATTGATTGATCGAATGTAGCGATTTGAGCAGCTTATTTCAGATGATTGAGTTAAGAGGCTGTTCGCTAAAAAGTATTTTTTTCAACTCTCAGGAACATACAGCGTAACTTCCATATTTAGGTCCACTTCATCAGAGACTATCAACCCACCTGCTGACTGTAAGGCTTTGTTCCAAGTGACATTGAAGTCTTGTCGATTGATCTGACCAGCCGCCTCAAAGACAACTCGGCCTGGCATCATTCCCAACATCTCCTCCCCCCAGAGTGATTGGCTTACTGACATCACGAATTGTCAGGATGCCGTCTACGCGATAATTTCCATTTGCCTCCGGCACAATGCTAGTGCTCTCGAAAGTAATTGTTGGATAACGTTCTGTGTTGAAGAAATCATCACTTCTTAAGTGCCCATCACGCTTTGCGTTATTAGTGTCGACAGAGGCAACAGAGATCTCCGCGTTCACTGAACTTAAACTCCCAGTTTTCTCATCAATTTGTGCAGTGGCTCGGACATCGTTGAACTTGCCCCGGACCGTGTTGAAGAGCATGTGTTGCAACGCAAAACCTACTGTTGAGTGAACGGCGTCCAGCTTATAACGGCTGGCTGCGTGAACCCCAATGGTGCCTGCGAAGTAGACAAAACCGATCGTGGCCCAAAACAAAAATAAACTCTTTTTCATTCCATCTCTCCTTGACCTTGGTTAATGAGCCAACAACAAATTTCCTAGGGATCTTTGTGTTGAAGTTCCAAACAGAACACCTATGCTAAATCTGCATTTTTCAAAAATGAATAGTTAATTTATCAAAATAGTTTTGCAAAATTGAAAAATGAAGCAATGGGATGATCTGCGACTTTTTCTGGCGGTCGCAAAGAATGGGACGCTTACCGGTGCAGCGGATGAACTGGAGTTGAATGTAGCTACCCTACACCGGCGGCTGAAAGCTTTTGAGGAAGGCTTCGGAGTCTCTCTGTTCGAAAAGGGCCCCAGAGGCTATCAGCTCACCAACGCAGGGGAAGCACTACTTTCCCACACAAAAGATGTGGAGGAATATATCTTTGCTGCCTTTCGTGCGGTGGTGGGCCATGATCAGCATGTGGCAGGAGAAATCCGCATCACTGTTCCGCAAGCTATGGTTTCGTTCATGTCTCCTCATCTGGTAGCCTTCTCAGCAGAACATGAACACATTCGTGTGATCTTGCTACCCGATGATGGCTTACTGGATTTAAAACGCAGTACAGATATTGCCTTCCGTGCTACCTCCCAGCCCCTGGAAAATAAAGTGGGACGCAATCTCGCAGGCATGGCTTGGTGTCGATATGCCTCCAAAACCACCACAGGTACCGACTTGCCCTGGCTACGGCATGTCGGGATGGCAAGAAATCAAGCCGTTCAGCAGCAGGATGCCCTTGCCAAAAAAGAGGTTCTGCAGGTTCAGGGAGTGGCAGGGATGTTGGCCGCACTAAAAGCTTCAGGTGCACAAGGTTTTCTTCCTTGCTTCGTGGGAGATCAAGATACGGAATTACGGAGGATCGCTGAGCCGATTGAAACAAAAGATCGACTCTGGTTGCTCATTCATGCGGATTTGAGGCGCTCTGCAAGAGTGAGAGCCCTGCTGGATTTCATTGTTCCCAGACTGATGGCCCAAAAACACCTGTTTGAAGGCATCCAAACTTGAAAAAGCATTGTATGACAAGGATAGAATAAATCGTTTTACAGAGATTCATCATTCATCAAAAGGCAGAACATGATCAAAGGACTCATCGCTCCGATTCTCACTCCCTTCGATAATCAGCTCGCGGTTGATCAAGAAAAATTCAATGCACTTGCTCGGCAACTCCTAAGCAATGGTTGTGCGGGCTTGGCACCATTTGGAACAACTGGAGAGGCACTCTCGGTGGGTTCTGCAGAAAGGAGAGCAGCCCTGGAAGGTCTGATCAAATCGGGAGTGGATCCAGCAGTGTTGATTCCAGGGACAGGACTCTGCAACCTGCCGGACACTGCCGAACTGTGTCGACATGCTCTGCAGCTCGGCTGTGCCGGAGTGATGACCCTACCGCCGTTTTACTACAAGGGGATGAGTGATCAGGGACTCTACGACTATTTTATCCGCCTGATTGAAACCATCAATGACAAGCGATTGAAGATCTACCTCTATCACATTCCGCAGGTCAGTGGTGTGGGCCTGTCCATCTCCCTTGTCGCTCGACTGCACAATGAATTTCCTGAGGTCTTTGTGGGAATCAAGGACAGCTCCGGAGACTGGGAAAACACCAAAGCCTTACTGAGAATCGATGGTTTGATTGTCTACCCTGGTGCCGAACTGCCGGTAATTGAAGCCATTCGCCTCGGCGCTCCCGGCTGCATCTCGGCGACAGCGAATCTGAACAGCGCAAGGATTGCTGAGGTGATCTCACTGTGTCACTCAGGAGAGTGGGAAGCAGCGGCAGCCAAACACGAGAGTGTCTGTGGCATTCGCAAGCTCTTCCAAGAATACGCTCCAATTCCCGCGCAGAAAGCTCTGCTGGCTCGGGAATCAGGCCAACCTTCCTGGAACAACCTGCGCCCTCCTTTTCAACCAATCGCAACCGAACGTGTTGAAGCATTGGCTGAGTCCTTAGATCGTCAGTTTGGTCTTAAATTCTGAATGTGCCTGATTTTCTTGCCAGGACTAACAAATTTTCATCAATAAAATCAATTGCCTCAAAAAATTTTCCCAGCGGGTGAGGAGGGGCAGTCGCAGATGGCGGGTGAGGTATGGTCTTGAACGGAAAAGCGAGGAAATTGGGAGGCTCAACCAAGCCCCTCATCTGCCCTAGCGGTTACTTTCTCCCCAAAGAAGAAGGTAAAGAATCTTCGAACTTCTTCACGTCAAAAAGATCTAGTTTATAAGGGATGACCGGTATCCGTATTCGCTATTGTGACTGGAATTGAGCCGGCCTCTTCCTCAAAGACGACCTTCAGCAAAGGTTGGGCAGCGCCAAGATGTCCGTTGCAATAATTTAATTTTTTGTGTTGTCTCTCAGCATGGGAAGCTATTCTCACTAGATCTGCGGAATCCTGCATCTCATTTAATTAAACTATCTTTCACATCAATGAACCTATCGTCTTACAGTACTCACAGTCTACGATTCAAAATTCTCATTCGAATTTTTATTCTTTCTGAACCAACTGAGTAGTCCTCATCAAGGTCTCTCTACCTCTCACTCTGTACTGGCACTGCCGATTTCAGTTATGAAGGTGAGACTCGTAACGATTACTGAACCTCTTCAAACTCTTTCTCCCCCACTCCTCCTCCCAAGAGTTGCTTACATTTGCTAAAGCTTATTATGGGACCTACTTCCGTCTCGTTTTGAGAATTCAACAACAATCGGAGGATTTATGTTTCAGTGTGAGCAGACAAATCAATTGTACTTGAAGGCAAAGGTCGAACTGTGTGACTACACACAGAGAATTTATGCACAACCTGTAGATGGAGCAAAAGTTTTGAGAAAGAACCAAGCGAACAAATGGGAGGTTAAAATGCTATGTGGTCCAGAATACCTTTCTAGGCACGGTATCTCACCGCAAACGGAGGCCAAATGTATGATTGAAATTGAAGAAAACGGTGGATATCTGGAAGGGTAAAATGAGTGCTTTAGCTTGCCGAACAATTATCTTGTAGACACTTCTCTTCGATTCCTTTTCCTTCAATGCCTGGCAGTAGAATCTGCCAGGTCTTCTTCTACGGGTTTTTAATAGCGAAACAGCCCATCTCAACACAGATATTTTATCATTGAGCAGCCGACGATCTGTTATTAGATTTCGCTTTATGCAGGCTGGCTTTCTAATTTGTTGGATAGCTTCCCTGTGATAGATTGAATTTCTGCTGCCGAGTGAGCTGCCTCTAGCCATTTTCTGGGAATTTTTTCTTCACCGTGAATTGCTCCGAGCAAGCATCCCACCTGTACGGCTCTCGAACAATTACAGCCTCCAGCCAGAATAGCTAATCGTACCCCTTCTTCATAGGATGTTGCCTGCAAAACTGCATGCAAAGCACCCTGAAAAGTACCGGAATAGCGACAGGCTTTGCCGACCTTCTCTACAAACTCAACATGAGCAATTTCTGACTCAGAAATAACTTGTTCAATTTCTTCGGTTATCTGCTCGCTCAAACCATATTTGTTTGGATTGCGTACTAATTGATGGATTGGGTATTGTTCACCAGAGAGTGCAAGATCTAATAGTTGGAAAAAAGCCAAGGCGTGAGATTCGCAAAGATCCCCACCAGCAACCATTTTCAAGGCTGTTCTGCTCGAAGCAATTCGGTCTTCTGGTTTGGAATAAAGCCACACCGGCAAGGCTGCGCAAAAGCCATCAATTTCATCCGCATTGTCTGGGCCTACTGGTATTTCACCAGTACGGTGATAATTTTCTAACATTGTGGTGACTAATCCATGGCGCCATGGACCATTGATCGGTCCGGGCCAGCCTTTTTCTCTAACTTCAGGACTGTAGTTGAGTTTTCTTTCTTGAAAAGCCTTCTCATATGCGGTGTTTGGACCGAAATGGGACAGCACATGTTCCATAAAAATTTTAGGATCAAACAAACCAGAATTTTTTTGGAGAGACCGGAGCATGACTAAGGTCAGATCAAAGTATGCGCTGTTAGAACCTGTGGGTAGATTGTAAAATGGAGATTCACTGTTTGGCCAAAACTCCGGGCTGGTCGTTCCAGCTGTGAGTTTGTTAAGTTTCTGAGTATCATAAATCCAATGTAATGGGCGCGCGGCAGCGTCTGCTATCGCGGCCCCGAGTAGGATTCCTCTATTTTTTTGAAGACTTTTCATTGGGTGTAGTGGCACTAAATTGATTGCAATTAAAAGTGTGAAAAACTAATTAATTTGTTAATTTACCCAATCTGTTGGACCTAGTCTTCACATATTTTCGAGAATTTGTGCTATCGAATAGCAAGAAAATAGCTGAGCAAGACACAAAGGAAATGAATAATTTATTGAAATTAAAACATTTATTTATATTTCGAGTTCTATCAACAAAGTAACTTTTGGCCTCTTTGAGTAACGCAAAGAATCGGTAGTTGACCTACCCACTTTGAAAACTCCCGACCAATATTTTGTAGAATGCAGTCGAAGTAAAATTGATACAGCTTTTATGGCGATAACACCCTAACGCTCAGAACTGGATTGAGAGAAGAGTAGAACGCATTATTCGGAAGTAAGGTCTCCCTATTTCGCCTATGACGAGTAGCAGGTGCTCGCTCAATTGCATTCATCAGAGCATGACAATCATCATTCAGGTGATCTAAGACGATTCAAAATTCTCAACAGAGATATCGTAGTAAAGTTGAGGAAAAAATAAATTATTGAGCAAACTTCACTGTAGATGCTCAGCAGCAATAAAAAAGGAGGATTTACTTCACGCAGTGCAGGATGGTTTGCCCAAATGCTTTGCAAAAGTTGAAAACACTGTTGACAACACAGCCAAACTAATGAGGACAGCCACTCCCTTTTCAAATTGTCCATATCCTCCAACACCTACGACCATTGCACCCCCAAGCACACCAAATCCCATCTGAGTAGCTCCAACAATTCCAGAAGCACTTCCACCAAGTTCTCCAGCAGACGCAATAGCTCCCATCGTTGTTGTTGCCATTACAAACCCAGCCGAAAAACCAAAGAAAAAGCTGGGAATTCCTATCAAAATGGGGTGGCTCACGCTGAGCAAGCTGGGCAAAAGCAAGGCACTAATCGCAAAGACAGATAACACACCCCCCAGTTGAGCCATTCTTTCGAGGCCGAGTTGATGAACCAGGTGCTTTGTCAGGAAGTTTCCAAAAGCAAAACCAATTGGGCTGAACATGAACCAGAAACCAACTTCTGCAGTATTGACTCCCATCCTCTGATACTCAAAAGGAATGAAGCCAATCATTGTATACCAGATTCCAACACAACAGGCGGAAGCTAGCATGAAGGCTAGGAATAATCGATTGGTCATGAGTGCGAGGTAATCTCTAATAAAAGTCCTCAACTCAATTCTTTTTAGTGGTTGAAGGTTGGTTTCAGGAAGCAGGATCATGTTCAACACAAGCGGCACCAAACCTGCGAGGAAGATTCCCAGCATAACCCCCCTCCAGCTAACCAGATCAGTAATCAGCCCTCCAAAAGCGAAGCTACAGATAGGCACAACGAGCATAATACCTGTGATCAGTGCGAGAGCGCTTGCACTCTCTAAACGGCCATAAGAGTCATTAATAATCGCTCTGATAATTGAATAGACTGAGGCAGCACCAAATCCCTGAAGGATTCTTGCTAAAATTAACGTTTCGAATGATTCGGCCAAAGCTGCTATCAGACCCCCAAGTGCTAAAACAGCTATGCCAAAGAATAACGGCCTTCGACGGCCATAGCGATCTGAGAGAACACCGTAAAACAACTGAAAAACAGCTAGTGAGATAAAGTAACCGGATAAAAGTAACTGCGAGTCAGACTCATCAACACCGAACTGCTCTGTAATGGAACTGAGAGCAGGAGAAATGATCGTTGTTCCAACCGTGCCACAACCCATGTTTAAAACTAAGAGCCAGATGGCTACCTTTTGTGGCATGTTGGACTAATTTTTGAGAATTGAGAAAACAAGTGTTGATGACAGTTACCAAGAATCAAAAGAGGCTACTTGGGGTTATCAGTTGCATAAAGGGCGAGCGTGATTTGGTTCCATAATGTTTTGGGGATTTCTGTGTAACTCTCTTCGGGCAAGAACAAAATTTCTCCCTTGAGGATCGTTGCAAACCACTTTTTCTATATTTTCACCATGGAATCCTCTCCCCATCCCAGGCGTAAAAGGCACCCAAAGGATTCTTGTCCACACGCTCTATGACATCCATCATACTTTTTACACTGTATTCAGGAGTGAAGAGATGGTCTGGATCCATGTTTTTGGAAAAAGGGGAACTCAGATTCGTATCTACTGTGCCAGGATGAAGAGCAAGCACTTTGACATTTGGGCAACTACGATTGAATTCAATTGCAATATTGCTGAGCATCATATTCAGCATAGCCTTTGAGCCCCTGTAGCTATACCAACCACCTGCTCGGTTGTCCTCAATACTTCCGACTCTTGCAGAAATAGCAGCAAAGACAGCCTCTTTTTTGTGCCTCATCAACTTCATGAAATATTTAGCCAGCAAGACAGTAGGAAAAGTATTGACCCGCACAGCTTCAAGAAACTGTTCCTCATTAATTTTCCGCAGGCTTTTCTCAGGTCCATGATCACTGTTATGAAGATAGCCAACACAGTTCACAAGATAGTGAATCTCAGACACTTCCTCACTGACCAACCTTACAATTTCGATCATCCCCTCTTCTTTGGTACTATCAGCTTTTATTGGATGAATACGATCGGGGTAATTCTGTATCAAGGCCTCCAACTTCCCACTGTGAACTTCAGCCCCTGTACCTGATCGATAAGTAACAAACACTTTGCTTGCACCACACTTGAGTAGCTCCTCAGCAAACTGAGATCCTAATCCCCCGTTAACACCATTGATCAAAGCGTTTTCAAATCTATACATCTTCACTCCTTGTTTAATTCTCAATCATGAAATTTTAAATTTTGCTTGAGAGCAGCTTGTTCTCATTTCCTTTCAAAAAATTCATTTCTCATCAAAATTTCTAGTGATCTTTTCTAAATGAAGTAGTTCATTGCTTTAACCCAGTTTTGCAGATTAGTGTGAGCGCTTTTTTGAAAGAAATAAGTGAATTGATTATATCATCAGCGTCCTTTCTCTTCTACAAACTCATCAGCTAACTGGGTGGAATAAGTTGATCATGCCGTCAGGCGTCGCAGTGTTGCAGAACATCCCTCTGCTAATTGGAGGAAACGCAAATGATGGAACCAACTAAAATCGATTTAATAGAATGCGTCAGCAGTCCCAGTTGTTAGTTAGTTGGTTGGAACAGGCTTCTGAGGTACTGAAAAAAGAAAAAAAGCAAATAAAAAAGAAATACAAAAAACTTCTTCTTTTTTGAAGAATAATGTCAGTCAAAAAAATATTATAGTGATTAATATCAATGATTTAAATATATTTTTTCGATGGCATAATTTTCGGAGAAATTGCTGTTCCTAAATATCAATTCCGATATTTATTTTCATCAACTCTAAAGGAGTATGTCTGTGAAAAAGTTGACTTTGATGCTGTTCATTCTCTTATCAAGTACAGCAATTGCGATGGCCGGTGGCGGTCACATGAAAAATTTGGTCGAGACCGCAGCAGGCAATGATGCCTTCAAGACCTTGGTAGCAGCAGTGAAAGCTGCAGGACTCGTGGAAACTTTGGCCGGCAAAGGACCATTCACGGTCTTCGCACCGACAAATGAAGCTTTTGCCAAACTGCCTGAAGGTACCGTTGAAAGTCTGCTGAAGCCAGAAAACAAGGACAAATTGATCTCTGTCCTCACGTACCACGTTGTCCCTGGCAAGGTCATGTCCAAGGACATTAAACCAAGTCAAATGGTCAAGACTGTCAATGGACAGCAAGTATCAATCAAACTTTCTTATGGGAAAGTGAGTATTGATGGAGCTAATGTGACTGCAGCCGATGTGGAAGCTGACAATGGTGTAATTCATGTCATTGATACAGTGATTCTACCGAAGAGCTGACCCCTTCTTCATCTATTCTTTGTGTTATCACTGGCCCTATTTGGGTCGGTGATAGCTTCTGAAAAAATTAGTTTGTGTTGGTTACCTGAAAATAGCCTCCACAAACTCTCCCGCATGCCCCAAACACAGTTTGAAAAAATTAATCGAGAAACCATGATTGATATCATACTAGGAAGTTTACTCATCTTTGCAGGGGTTGTGTTTGCAGCGCTGCTGGCGCTGTTTGTATTTCTTTGGCCACTGCAAAAGAAACGCGAACACGATTATTGGTGTCATCGCCAAAATATCGCCCATGGTCATGATCATGGAAACCAAGAACCTCATGTAGTTTGAAAAGATCATGTCTGAACATACCAAGACCTGGCCTGAACTGGCAATTGGGCTCTATGAAGCGCTTACAGAAAAGAAAGCTGAAATCACCTATCATTTTGAGGATATGAAGGTTGAGGTTCCATCTGGCACAGGACCCGAAGCGGAACATGCTATCTGGAAAATAGATGGTAAGTTGAGAATCAGCACAAAAACGATACAGTAAATCTAAAGTCGAATTTCAAACAACTTTCAGGCTTCAATAAAGCTACCCACAACAAATTTTCGGTCTTTGGCAGGCCAGGATTGATTGAATCAGTAGTAGGTAACCCAGTTCAACAAAGAGTAAATTACAGAGAAATAAGTAATGGAGTTAGCTCAAAAACAATGTATCCCTTGCCGTGGTGGAACCCCTCCGCTCAAGGGGGATACTCTTCAGGCGCTGTTTGACCAACTGGAGAAAAACTGGAAGATGATTGATGAGCATCATCTCCAGAAAGACTATGCCTTTGACTCCTATCGGGAAGCTGTGCGTTTCACAAATTTGATTGCAGACTTGGCAGAATCCGAAGGGCATCATCCCGAATTGTTACTTTCCTTCCGAAAAGTGCGTGTGAGCATTTGGACACACAAAATTGATGGTATGGTGGAGAGCGACTTTATATTTGCAGCCAAGAGTGATCAGACTCACGCAAATGAGTTCTCTTCTACTCAGTAACAGTATTCCTGCTCATCTTCCGCTGCCAGGTTCAACCCTGAGATGGCACCAACACCGAAAATAAGTCATCTCAAGTACGAATAAGTTGCTTTCCAAGCCAATTTCCTCTTTCAGGAATCTTCACAAAATAAACGTTCGATGACTCAACCNGCTCTTGAACTGCTGTGAAGATGTTGAGTCATCGAACAATTNAGCCTATCTTTTGGGCCACAGCTTCNCCCAGCTTGCGGTGCTCTTCNTGNTCAAAATGGATCCCGTCAAGATCACTGCTCTNTATAAATTCTGAGGTATCCAAAAATTNACANCCTCTTTNCANGGCTTNTTTTCGAAAATACCTGCCNAAAAGTTGAGATTTTTNCAGNCCTCCCTGGAACATTTCCTCACAGTCACNGAGTTTNCCTAAAGGAGGAGGAGCCATCAGNAGTACAGTAGGACTTTTATTATCTGGGCCGACTGTACTTTGCTGAACATACCCAATTAATACTCCAACGCTTTCAGCAATATCGTAAGCCGAAACCGAAAAACGACATTTTAGGTCGTTAGTTCCTAGCATGATTGTAATCAGGTCAAATGGCTTATGACTTTCGATACAGGGGATTAAATAACTCATCCCGTTCTTAAAGCCTTCAATCGGATCATCCCAGACTGTAGTTCGGCCGTTTAGTCCTTCCTCGATGATCCGATATTCAATTCCCAACTCCTTTTGAAGTACTCCCGTCCATCTATCTTCTAGACTGAAACGTTGCTGACTGGACGGATTATATCCCCACGTGTTTGAGTCTCCATAACAAAGGATAGTTTTCATTAATAACTTTCTTAACTATTTAATGTAAAAAATTGGGGAGTTAGTTGTCGACTGATAGTTTGTTTTGAACCTCTGTTCAACCGTATTACGAAGGTGCTTTAGCAATCTACATGATTTTTTTGCGTATCAGGCAAAGAACGTATCGCTCCAATTAGCAGAAAACTTCTCTATTGTAGACATAGAAGAGCGTAGCCTCAAACCCGCGGTATTTCTTAAAGGGAACATGCGGTCGGTCTTCCTTAGAAATGCTGGAAAACGTTGGGAGGCTGATAGATCTGTCTTGGGTAAGAATTGAGGAAGTGATGAGATTTGTCCCTGCCCCTTACTCTCGATGTCAGGGAAGAGGATTATGGAAGCATTATATCAATCTAGAAAGATCTGTTCCGCTTCAATTTTATTGACTACTGAACAAGCTTATTATCCTTTCGAAGACCCCCCGATACTTTTGATTGGATCATTGAGTGCCTGCTGTCCATTTTTTATTTCTCCATGTTTCAGCGTATTCGTTAAGACATTCTGAGAAATCTGTGTTTGGTAGATGATACATTGCCTATTTGGGTTTGTTGGCAATGGTTGCGTGGAAATCCGGGTGGGCTGATGTTGGTGGTGGGTTGCGTGCTGACGTGTGTAGTCTGGAATTCAGCGGCGAGTCGGCTAATCTGCTAAGTAGCCATATGAGTGGGAAGTATCTAAACTACCCACTCAAAATGCAATGGCTCAGCTCTGGATTTGCTTGGACAATTCTGGGAATTGAATTCCAAACTCTTCACGGCTAATTTCTTGTGCCAGTGTTTCACCAGAGTTCGTTTGAATGGTGAAAAAAATCTGACCTAATTTGCCATTGTGCTTGATGACCCGCTTGCCTTCTGCCATCAGCACAACATCACCTTTTAGTGCTTTCGAACTGTTGGCCATAGTATAAGATTTGTTGCTCATGCAACCCCCAGCGAAGCTGACTCCAGCAGACGCTAGCGAAATGATTAAGACTGCTACAAATTTTTTCATTTTTAAAGCTCCTGTTCAAATTTATTGAAAAATTTTCAACTATTTTTGACTTAGTCTTCTAAAAATATTTCGGTCGAAGCTAAGATGACAATACATTTATCGTTACCCAAAAAATTTAATTTTGCCACAGATCAAAATTCATTGCGAAAATTATTTTTATTTAAGCAACTAATATTAAACAGTATATAAAAATAAAAAAATTTTGAGCACTCAACTAGTGAGCAGATGAAAAACCAAAAACTTTCATCTACAAGAAATAGGTAATCATAATCAGTTTTTACAAACACCCGTCATACTAAGAATCAACTCCTAAGAGGTCACCGTAACTAAACTATTGCAAAGGCTTCAAGGTCCCGGTGGAATCAAGCCGATGATGGACATTGCCCTTCCACTCGTGATCTCCACATCAACAGTAGCAATGTTGATGTTCATCGACAGGCTCTATCTCAAGCACGTCAGTGCAGAGGCAATGAACGCTTGTCTGAGTGGAGGCTTCACATCTTTTGCCTTCTCATCTTTCTTCATCGGCATCATTGGCTTCAGCACAGCCTTGGTCGCCCAATATTTTGGGGCTGGGAAACATCCAAACTGTCCTAAAGTCCTCACCCAGACGATTATTTTTAGCTGCCTGAGTACACCAATCATCTTGATCCTAATTCCTGTTGGAAGATTGGTGCTCGCAACAGCTGGGCTTTCCGAAGGAGAAATGGCGCAAGCTCAGATTTACCTGACAATCTTGATGGCTGGTAATGTGCTGGATCTTTTTCGACAGAGCTTCAACGGCTATTTTGGAGGGCTTGGTAAAACCCGAGTCGTACTGTTGTCTACCTTTGCGATGGCCATTGCTAACATCTGTGCAAACTACATATTAATTTTTGGAAAGTTGGGCTTCCCTGCATTGGGCATTATTGGGGCTGGATATGGAACCCTGTTCGCCTGGTTCGTTGGATTAATTACGCTATGCGTTGTTTACATGAAACAGATCCAATTTTCAGAGTATCAACTTCTCAAGAGCTTCCAGTTGGATATGGTAATCCTAAAAAAGCTCGTCCGCTTTGGACTTGCCAGTGGTTTGAGAATCACTCTGTTAATTTTTGCGATTGATCTGACGATCCTAGCCTTTCAGTCCTACGGAGTAGAGGTATCTACAGCAATTACAGTCATATTTACCTGGTTTCAAACTCTTTTCATTCCAGTGATTGGCCTAGAGATTGGTACGATGAGTCTAGCAGGACGCTTTGTCGGCGCCCGTGATATGGATTCTGCTTCAGATTCAGTATTCTCAGGTCTTTTCTTGGTCTCAGGTTACGCCCTGATCCTCTCTCTAGCTTGCCTTGTCATCACTCCTACTATGGTCGGATTATTTTTGGAACCCGACTCCTCTGAAGCAACCCGAGACCTGGCGATTTGGGGAACCCAACTCAATGCCTTCATAATGTCCATTCTGGCTTGGTCAAGCATTCTGGGTGGAGCACTACGTGGAGCAGGAGACACCTACGGAGTGATGATCATCTCTGCGGGTTTCTGGTGGTTACAATACGCTCTTGTGGTAATCCTGATTCATATGTTTGGGCTTCACCCGGATGAAGTGCTGACGATTTATGTACTCAGCTCTCCACTGCTTTTAATTGCTATGGTGATTCGTTTTCGGAGTGGCGCCTGGCGCAAATTTGATTTAGCTAGCTAGAACTAAGAATTGGTGGGGAAGATGCGTTGAAGTAGTCTGACATACACGGATATGCTGCCACTGAATATTCTGAACAAAAACTTCACGTAGGGGAATCTTTCGATGCTGCTATATGTGAGGCTTTTTGGCTATTTTTTTTAGAGATCACAGGATTCCCTGCTGTGCCAGAATCAAGGCCTTCCCGCTTCATCGAATCACTCAGCTGATGCCTAATTCAGACTTCACTAGAGCCCTGGAATACTAACAGAAACAATGTTCGAAGATGTCATATTCTTCATCTGGAGACAATGAACACTGTTAGAACCGTTTAATTGACTGGTAGTGTCCGAATGTGCATCGCTGGGCCCATCGCTCATCAGCCAAATTGTAGCCCCTGCACAACATAGCCCCAATCTTCTACAAAATTACCACTAAGATCAGAATATTCAGCGAATTGAAAATGTGGATTCTCCGCCTTGTAGCCATTCATTTGAAGAATTTTTTTCGTATCCTCATCATGGAAACGAAATATTTTGAATAGCTGGAGCAGGGCTGCCTCCCGAGATCAGTTCTTGTGTAGATGATCCATTACTGACTTGGTTACGAATGTTTCCATCAGAGTCATTGGTGCCATCACCCATCAGCCAGACCTTGGTACCCTTAGCCCCACTATCATCATTACCCAATGCGAACCCAGAGAGTTCACTTCCTGATCCTTCCAGATTTGGCTGTCTCCATTTATTGCCCACCTTGTAATCATTGAGCCACTTCATCGGGTCGTTGACAATCATCGAGATTTCGGTGGCATCTGGCAGAGTTTGGCCGTTTCGCAGAGTGGTTACGACTACGGAGGCGATTTGGCCCTGAAACTCCTTATTGTTCTGATATTGAGAACCAACATAGAACCGTCCTCCTATGTTGTTACTAACACTATTATTGTAACTCCAGGTACCATGGTCAGTGTTTGCTAGGCCGTAACCAGTAAGCCGAGTAGCTGTTCCGTTATTAAGATTAACCTGCCAAATATGGAAGCGATTAGAGTTTTTTACTCTCTCTGAATAGGGGCCATTGCCGTAATTCCTCCTGCCTCCATCGTAGTCGATGTACAACTAATGGGCTGTGTCTCGCACCACCATTACGTGAACGAAATATTTACAATGGCGGGCAGGGCTACCCCCCAAAATTAGCTCTTGTGTGTGATTCACAACTGACCCGGTTACAATTTTTTCATCCGAGTCATTGGTCCCATTCCCCACCAGCCAGACACTGGTACTCTTGGATCCACTACCGACACTACAAGCAAAATGTCCGCGCGGTAACATTACTGCTGAGGCGGAATGTCCTTGTTTACCAAACACTAGAGCAACAAGATAAAGTTCATCTGAGGAAAAATAAATTTGAAGTAGCTTAGATTAGGGAGCTGAAACATTGTTAACATTGTTTTGAAAAGTAGAATTGATTCCGGTGGTTTCCAAATCCCAATCAGCAGAACCCGAGTAGACTTGGTTTCGGAACTTACAGTTCGTACTGTTGCACTGATCATTTGTCCCACCTCCCATCAACCAGACCTTGGTACTGCCAGCACCAAGCGCATCGTTAAGAGAAAAATTCGCTCTGTTTACAGTCTGACCAGGTCTCCTAAAATCTTGACCAACCTTGTAGTCTGTCAGCCACTGTAATGGGTTGCTGACCAACAGTCCAATTTCTGTAGCTGCTGGTAAACTCTCAGCATTAGTTTTTAGTGTTGTCACCACCACAGCAGCAATCTGGCCCTGAAATTCATCATTATTTTCATAGCGAGAACCAACATAAAATTGACCCTGTACTGGGTTTCCAGCGGAATTGTTCTGAATCCATGTACCATAGGAATTGTCATTCTGGTTGTAGGTGGTCAGTTGTGTGGCAGTGCCAGTGGATAAATCGACTTGCCAAACACGGAACCTATTAAAATTCTTCTGACTCTCTGAATTTCCATAACTTCGACTACAACCGTCATAATCCACATAAAATCCATACCACTTACTGCTATCCAAGGTAAATTTTGAAGTCCATTTATAATAATTTTGACCACTACCAAACCAGAAACGAAGCTTTTCAGCACTAGTCACTTCAAGCGAAATCCTGTAGTTGTTGGTAATGTCTGCGCCAGAAGTTTGTGACAATACCGCACCCCGACTGGAGTGTGCACCAGCTTTGAAGACTGAGGCCAGGGCAAAAGGCCTTCCAGCACTTGCGGAGACATAGGAACTGCCAGAACTACTAGCTAGTCCCCTACAATTAGTTGGACCAGATGCATCGATTTCCAGAGGATATTTGTTATCTTTCTGTTTTGCGTAGCCATTGCTGGTGTTGAAGGTAATCGATTTGGTAAATGGGGTGGGTGTATCGTTTTCGTACAAATTGCGGACCTGAGAGGCGGACAAAGCTCTTTCATAAATCTTGAACTCATCAATGTAGCCTTTCCAGGAGAGTTGATTTTGGCGATTTGTCCCAATCTTAAGCATATCCATCGGAGTCGGCTGATTACTGAGCCTTGTCGCCACCAAAGTGCTATTCATGTAAATTTGTGCTGTCCCATTGTCGTGCTTCACGAAAGCACCATGTCCCCAATTGTTTGTAGGGTAACGAGTATCTGCCAGGGTGTGCACTTTTGTAGATGAATTGCTTCCTTGTTGTGATCTCCAACGAAGCTTTCTGTCATTGCTATCAAGTTGCCAGCTGTAGTTGCCTCCGTCGCCGCCACTACCTAAGAAAATCTTCGAAGACATCATTGAACTAAAATCTGGCATGTCCGGATCAGCATAAAACCAAAGGCTGACGGTAAAATTACCACTGTTGAAAAGGTTACTTTCGTTGGCGTCGTTTAAACTTGTGTTGTACCCATATTGATTCCCCGCATTGAAATACGCTGCTTTGCCCCCAGTACAGCGGCTGTTCGCGTAGGTAATGCTACCGCCATTGGCTACACTCAAATCATATCTTCCATCACCATACTTTCTTGCCTTGTCATTGGCGGTTGAGTCAAAGTCATAGTGAACTAATAAATCTGTATCGTTGTCTGCATTGCAGGAGGTCGTAGAAAAATTTGAGACCACTCCAGCATCGCGCATATTGCTCTGCGCAGACTCACCGGCAACATTACCTGCCACCATCGTGTAGTGGTAACGACCAGCAGATAAGCCCGCATGAACATAGCTTGTAGCTGATCCATCATTGACAGTGAATGTGCCATCGTAAG
>PBZZ01000051.1 GCA_002730365.1 Deltaproteobacteria bacterium | reverse complement strand
AGCGGACCCTTCGGGCTTATTTACTCCAGGCACTGCTGTATGGAGAACTGGGAGAGCTGGAAATTGCCAATGAACTCTACCAGGAGACTCTGGTCATTGCTATGGAGCAGCAGGGAACCAACTCCAACATCGTGTTGCAGATTCTTGATCAGTACGGCGGGTTCTTTGCTGAGTTAGGTGAATACGAGATGGCCGATGTCGTTTATGAAAAAGCCTATCTTGTATCTACTGAAGCCTTGGGGGCACAGGATCCCCGAACCACTTTGCGCTTACAAACCCTGGCAAACAATGATGCGGAATTGCAACGCTATGAACTGGCAGAGCAGCGCTTACAGGATGCTCAAGCAACTCTTGTGACAGCAGTTGGGGCAGAAGCGTTACCCACAATCAATGTCTTGGAAGACCTAGCGCAGCTCTATCAGCGCCAAGGCAAATTACGTCCTGCTCTAGAACCACTGGAGCAGAGTTACGCCCTACGCACGAAGGTTCAGGGACCTGAGGAGACGCAGACACTGGAGACCAAGGAACGATTGGCAGAGTTGTATCGACAGTTGGGACGTCCCAATGAAGCAGAGCCAATGTTCCTGGAAGTGATCGCAACAGCAGAGCAACTACTTGGAATTGCAGATCCACTAGTCATCGACGCAAAAAGTCATCTTGCTCAACTCTACGAAAATACCAACAACTTTGTTGCATCCCTTCGCTATTACCAAGAAGTGTACGAAATCGACCAACAAATTCTTGGTGATGCTCATCCAAACACAGCAGGTGATCTGAACAATCTGGCTGGCATTTACCGTCGACTTGGCCAGTTGCAGCAATCTGAAGCCACCTATCGGCAGGCACTGCAAGCAATGGGCGCTGCACTTGGTGAAGGCGCACCTCAGACCATCTCTGTCATGAACAACTTGGCTCTTGTCCTGGAAAGCCAAGGACTCTATGACGAAGCAGAACCACTCTACCAGAAAGCACTGGCACTTTCCCAAGTGGAACAAGGCACAGAGCACCCAACCTCACTGGCGCTCAACAACAACATTGCCATGCTCTACGAAGCACAGGGGGACTTCAGCCGAGCGGAGCGTACCTATCAGCAAGTCATTGAGCTTAACAAGAAGGTCTTCGGTCCAACTCATCCAAACACGGTTGCCAGCATTAACAACCTGGCCTACCTCTACCTGATAGACCAAAAACCGGAACAAGCAGAAACCAATTTTCTCGAAGCTTACGAAATTTGGAAGGAACTCTACGATGAAAAGCACCAGGATACACTCAAGGCGCTTAACAATAGTGGCCGAGTTCAAACACAACTTGGCGAACTAGATCAAGCAGAAGAAACTCTGATTCGCGCCCTTGAACTGCGTACTGAACTATTCGGAGGGCAGGAACATGAAGATGTGCTGCGTAGTATGAATGATCTCGCCGTGCTCTACGCTGAACAAGGTCGTGAAGACGAGGCTTTAGAACTTTTCCAGGAAACACTTGAGCTACAGGGCCAGGTCCTTGGAGAATTACATCCTTATACCTTCGAAACTTTGAATAATCTGGCTAATCTCCAACAGGAGATGGGAGACCTGGATGATGCCTATGAAACACGGCAGTTGGGCTATCAGCGGCGTAACGAATTTCTGAACCGAATCCTCTGGGTAGCTGGTGACAATACTCGTCAGTCCTATATCAATCTCTATCGTCCTGAGTTAGATGCTTACATCCGATTGCTAATTGAATTAGATGATGAACGTACTGCTCGAGATATTTTTGATATCAGCCTCCGGCGCAAGGGACTACTACTGAAGATTACCAGTGAAACTCAGCAAGTAGTTCAGATGGCAGACTCTCCAGAGTTGCAAGTTATCACGGAAGAGTTAACCGCTGCTCGCAAGGAGTTGGCTGCCTTGACGCTCTCTGGCCCCACTCCGGAAACTCGCAATAACTTTCCTCAGTTGATCAACGATCTCGAAAATAAAGTCAACAGCCTTCAACTACGTCTAGGAGAATCAAGCACTGTCTTTCGGCAGGCAATTCAGCAGGTCAGTGTTGAAGATGTGCTTGATGCTGTCGGTGAGGAACACGCGTTGGTCGATTTTTTCGCCTACCGTGATGAAAACGATGAGTGGTCACTCTGTGTCATCATCCTGAATGATAGTGAACTCTACTTCTACAATTACGAAGAACTGGAGCCATTCAAAGACATGATCATTGAGTTGCGTGACTACATGATGGACGTGACTGTCATTGAGGACGATGTCAAACCGATTGCCCAGGAACTCTATGAGCCCCTCTGGGACCCAATCACTGAATTCCTGGAAGACAAAGATTCGATCTTCCTGATCCCAGACAGCGTGCTGAATGTGTTGCCCTTTGACGCATTGGTTGATTTTGAGGACCAGTACCTGATTGAGACCCTGAACCTGCGGTTAATCAGTTCTGCTCGAGATTTGGTCATCGATCCGCTGGAACCTGCCGAAGGCGATGTACTTATCATTGCGGGCCCAGACTATGATTCCGATGAGATCAGCAACTCTCCAGAAGCTCGTATGGTTGTTTCCAGTAAGCGCTCAGCAACGGTAAACTCTGGCATTCGCATGGGTAACGGTCTGCGTGGACTAAACTTCAGTCCTCTTCCTGGCGCTGAGAAGGAAGGTGAAGTGATTGAAGAAGTTGTGGGCGAAAAGGAGCGTAGCACAACCTTTGTTACTCGGGCTGCTGCTGAAGAGAAAGAGTTACGTAGTTACAACGCTGAGAAGGTTCCTGAAATTCTTCACATTGCGACTCATGGTTTTTTTCTGAAAGAACAGGAACGTCTGGCCAAGCGCATCATGGGCATGCAGCGTGGTAGTCAAAATCCAATCCCACCTCCAGCAGATAATCCCTTGTTACGCGCTGGCTTAGCCTTCGCCGGGTTGAATCCGAATGCTCCACTGTTAGGTGAAATCGATACGGACAATGACGGAGTTTTGACTGCGATGGAGGTGCTCAGCCTAAACTTGACTGGTACTCGTCTTGTCATTCTATCCGCTTGTGAGACGGGCCTCGGTGAGATTCATGAAGGTGAAGGAGTCTATGGTCTACGCCGCTCCTTTCAGGAAGCTGGTGTTGACTCAGTAATCAATTCCTTTTGGGAAGTCTCTGACGATGGTACTCAGCTGCTGATGACCAAGTTCTACGACAAATATCTGGATGGTATTCCCCCACGGGAAGCCATGCGAGAGGCCCGACTTGAAATGGTCGAGGACTTCCGCTGGAGCAGCCCCTTCTATTGGGGTGCTTTCGCTATGGTCGGTCGTCGCGAATAGCTCATCACTCTAGCAGGGAGATCCATTTACTCCCTGTCTCTCTCTCCTCCTAGTTGGCTTCCTCAGACTCCTGCCATCATCTTCTACAGGTCATACATCCTGCGACAAAAGGCCAAAAACTTGCTCAAAATGTTGCTGGAAACAGGCAATCCAGTGATTGTCTGAAGGCATCGCTCACTCATCACTTGGAATCGTAATGCTGCGCTGGATTGGGAAGATATTGCTGCTGGGGCTAATTTCCTTTTTGGGACTAAGCTACTGGAAACTGAAGCAAATTCGTCAACCCATCAGACCCGAAGAAATCCCACGTTGGCAAGTTCGTGAACTGGATACCGAGCAGTGGGAAATCCAATCTATCAGCGACCCTGAACGAAAAACCATTGCTTGGTTTCGAGGGAATCCCAGAGGCCTGCGTTGTGACACTTCCATACTACTCACCGGAGTACAGCAGGGCAAGAATCTGCTGGATAGAAGTGATGTCCTCAATGATCCCGCCAACACTGTGGCGATGGAGCACCCGATTCGGGAGTATGTCAACAAACAGGTCTGGCTGAGCTATGGGGTTGCTGAGTGGTGGAGTGTAGGAGAGTTGATTCGTCTGGAAATGCTCCATACTCTTGGTGCCTTACAAGCGCTACTACGTCACACCAACGGCTCTCTAGACGGAGATGCTCGCTTCACAGAGCAAGTTGTTCTAGCTGGAGGTAGCTTTGGAGCTCCCTTCACTGCTGCTCTTGCCAGCTTGGAGAATGAGAACGTTTCGGGACTATTGCTGATTTATGCGTTCACAGATTTTGAAGGACTCTTTAACCGTGAGTTTGTCCGTCAAGGCCGTATTCATTACAAAATGCCTTCGGAACCGGAAGGACTGGTTGCTTGGAGTAAGGATCTTGGATTACGGGCGCTGGCCGGTAGTCTTGCCTGGTTCCTTTCAACGTTCTTGGAATATGGTGAGATGGAAGTCTATCTACCCAATATTCGGAATACTCCCATCCACTTCATCAATGGTCGTGACGATCGCCTTGCCCCGCAAGCCTCCTACGATCTACTCTGGAATGCTGCGCCAGAACCAAAGTCTGATCTCTGGCTACCGGGAGACCACATCAATCCGGGAGATCCTGTGGCGCTGCTACAGGTCTCTGAATACATGTACGAATGGGGGAAGGCTCAAGGTCTGCGAGATTGTGAGGAGTTCGACTCCCAATGATCACTGATCAAGGAATTCACCAGGTAGGGTCGTGAACTGGAGTAATATACCAGGGTGACCATGTGCGTCAGGGATGATGGAGAAGGAAAATTCCTGATTACGAAAGACCTGAATTCGACTCATCGGTTGTTCTTCCTGAACCCAATTGGTCAGATTCCAGAAATCAGGGCTGAAGTGTGATCCATAATGCACCGAGATTTCTTGCAGCAGGTTGTCCATCAGGGAACGTTGCCAGGAATCCAGGCGTAGTTCAAAACCAGAAAATTCGCAGTTGCCTGTCTGGTCATCAAATTGGTAGCGGAAGCGCAGGTCCTTCCACATCGGATCAGAGCGTAATTCTGAAAAGCCTTCTCCTTGACGCAGAGAATCACAGGTTTGACGCGACTCATCCAGTAGCGAGAGTTCCACAGCAACTACGGATACAGCACAAAACTCTAATACACCCATCAAGAGCACGAGAGCTCTGCAAATTCTCATTATTCTCCGTCTTGAATATCCAAAAAAGTTGGAAGAACTCCTACATACTCACATCTGGTATTGCCAAGATCTTGACACTCGGCGACAAAGTAAGGGATATTATCCTAATTTCCAGAGACGGCTCGGTGTTCCCAGAGCACTCATAGTGTCAGCTCTGGTGGAAGTGAATACCACCACTGTAAACTACTCCCAGCACCAAGGAGGCTATGCGCTATCTCTGGCTCGTATTCTTCGCCGGATTTCTTTATCTGAGTATCGTTTTCATCACCCAGAATCTAGATCCGATCGTGATCCAATTCAATCTTGATGAACTCGGTCTGAATTTCCGGTTCGAGCGCCCAATTTTTGTACCGATCTTTGTAACGTTGGCGCTGGGCATCCTCTTCTGTGTGGCCTACTTCTTCACTTATCACTCTCAGCTCAGAGTCCTGCACCGCAACCAAGTGATGGAAGTCAAGCGCCTCAAGCGCCTGGTCCTGCTGGAGCGCAACAAGAACCAGTCTCTCGAGCAACGTAATCACGAGCTACAGCAAATCGTTGAGCGTATGCAATACCTACTCGATGACAAGGAGTGGTCAGAGGAACCACACCGCTTACCGGAAAAGACCGCAGAACCCGCCTGATTCTCTCTACACCTCAGAACACGAAGTCGTGGTCCACTGTGACCATGACTTCAAGCCTTTGCTTACCATATCTTACGACGCCTCTAACCGGACGATGGATCTCATCCATGATCCCCAATTCAAATGGATCTTTTGTCATCACTGTCCGGCGGAGCGTGTGCTTGAGGCAGGCGTTTTTCCAGCCACCTGTAAAGACCAACTGTTTCAGACCTCTCTGCCTCACCAAGTATTCACTTAGTCGTTCGGCCTGTGCATTGACTGAGTCCTGCTCTAGTGAAGGAATCACGGTCACTTGGCTCCCTAAGGATCTTAGGAATTTTGGTGGTTGCTGCTCCGTCTTTTGCAGATTCAACAAAATCACATTGACCTGCTCCTGCAATAGTTTTTGTAGATGCTGCTGAAGACTTTTCTGAAAATCCTGTGAGTTCTTGACTAGCCTGCTGGCCTGAATCGCATATTCATCTGCGTGGACCACTACGTAGGCGATTTGTGAACCGCTTACCAAACCGAAGGAACTCACTGTACTCGTACACATAAACTTCGCTAAAGCATGGATCGCTAAATGATTTTCTTCTACAGTGGTGTGGAGGGGACTCGACATATTTTTGAGAAATTCAGACTGACCTCACTAACTCAAATCAAGAAGGCTTTTCTACTTATTTCCAAAATCACATCGGCTGGATGCTTCCGATAATTGCCAATAAACATTGCTCTCATAAGAAACCAGCTTCTCGTGCCTCTTGCTCTACTTCTTCGAAATCCTGCATCACTTTGATCTCAGCATCTTTCTCATTATAGTCACAGTGTTCGGTCAGGTAACGCTGTAAGGCATAAGTCAGATATGCTTGGTACTCGCGACTGTACTGATTATCCATAAATATTNTCTAATTTTGTTTTTTCATATTGNAAAACGTTTCATCTCTTTTACCCCAATNAGGAACCACAGGCACTTGAATTAACTAGACACAGCAATTTTCTTCATATTGAACTATTCAATTGGGTATCGAATTACCAACAAACAGACATTACGTTGCTAAATTAAGTTTTGGAGTTTGACTAGTTGAGTTTGTGTAACCTGGATACTCAGGCTGACATCATTCGCTGTTGCCAATCAAAAAAGTTTCTTTTGCATTCATTTCATGAACTGGATATAATCACTAAAATTAGTAGTTTAAAACTGCTATAACTAAGAGAAAGCGGGTTACAGAATAAAAGTTATTGATTCTGTAATGATTGTTTACGAACGCTCTTTGCACTAATTTGCAGAGGATAGCGTACTATCTTAGAGGCGAAGCAAAGTTTACTTTGCTAATTGATCAACAGCTAACTGAGGAAGACCATGCCCAGCGTACAAGAACTTGAGAATCAGATTGCAGAACTGCAAAAGCAAAGAAAAACCGCGTTACGGGATGAAAGAAACAAGGATCTGTCTCTCGTCAAGGAAATGTGCAAGAAGCACGGATTTACTGCGCGGATGCTGAAAGGATACTTGGCGGAAGGAAGAAACAGAAGGAAGAAGTAAAGATTACGCTAGTGGATTAAAGCTATCTGAATTTGATCACATCGAATAAGGGCAGCTTTGATCTACTTTTCCTCCAGCTAGTGACTCAGATCGCTGACCTCAAACCAGGCCCAGTTAAACAATAATCAATCCATCTTCAGGCGTAAAGATCTACCGAGTTTGGTGATTTTTTCGAATCTTCTACTGGCTTCTCTGCTGCTAATATTTCTAGTTTGAAGATCAGATCTGCGTTGGGAGGAATACCAGCTCCAGCCATTCCAGAAGGACCATACGCTAGCTTGGCAGGAATTTTCAGTTGTAGCTTAGTACCAACCCGCATTCCCTCCATGGCTTTTTCCCAGCCCTTGATAACCATGCCTTCGCCATGGTTATATTCGAAAGGTCGCCCCTTGTCGATGCTGCTGTCGAACTTGGTGAAGTCGCTGGCTAGCCAGCCTTCATAATGAACGCTGAGCTTACTGCCCGTTTCGACTTTCTCCCCCTTGCCCAATTTCTCCACGTAGACCATCAACCCACCGGGTAACTTCTTGAAAGAAGCATCCATCGCCAGCTCAGGAGGTGGATTTTCTTCCTTCACACCATTGGCTTCTTCCCCTTGCTTGCCTTCGTCCGTGACAGGGGGGGTGTACTTGGTACGCAGGTTGGTAAAGGTGTTATTGCTGATATTCATCTACACCGAAATGCGTTACTTGCCGAATTGGGCTGATCCATCAAAATAGTCACCCGAATCGGAGAATTGTCATCGCCTTGAGCAACTCCTTGGCTGACATCCACATAAAGTTTGATCGACTCACCTTGCAAGTTGTACTGATCAGTTTGCACTTGGGCGTTGCCTTCCAACAAGATCAGTTGTGTTGCCTGCTCCATCCTGACAGAATCAGCACGGGCTACTCGCCCAGGCTGCTCGAAGCATACCGCTCGTTCCGCGTAGACCGTTTGAATCTGCTGGGTTGCATCAAACTCCACCTGGACCCGACCACCATAGATACGTAGCTGTTCCGGCGACTTGAAAAGTTCTACCGCTCCTTCCAGCAAGAGACGCCGAGCTTGGTTATTGAGCGTTGCCTGGACCGCCTGCAGAGTCACCGTCTCTGGAGAATCATTGATTTGTGGCAATTCTTCTAGACTGTTGAACGCTTGCTGTTGGCGAATTTCATCAAGGTCTAATTCCATCCGAGCAGGCTCTGCTTCACTTTGTCCCTGCAGGAGCACCTGTTGTCGTAGCAGGTCGGCCTGCATCAAATTACCGCTGATTTTTCCTTGCTTAGCGCTAGCACTGAACTCTTCGTTGAAGCGCAAGATCTGGACCGGTCCTCGTACATCTTCGTTCGCGAATCCTTCTTCTGCACGCTCATAGAATAGAAACCCGGCCTGCAAGGTTCGATCCCACTGTTCCACCTCCACAGACCCCTCACTGCGCATTTTCTCGTACTTTTCTTGGCGCACCAAGTTGAGTAACTCAGAGCGGAAGCGTAGCTGTTCTCGTGGCAATTCTCCCTGAACTTCTCCACGAAATACCAACTCACCCTTCTTCTGATCACCACTGAATTCTTGGGCTTGTAGTTGTAGACGTCGCATCTCAGCAAACTGTTCAATCTGTTCTAGCGCTTCGTTTGTCGGGGAAAGCGGCAACTTCTGCAGCGCAGCGCGCAGATCTTCTTTCGCGTCAAAACGAATTCCTACCAAAGACCGCAGATCCCTGAGAATTTCCAACGGCAAACCAGCCTGACGCAAATGGATCAAGGTGTTGCTGGAAAGTTCGTAAGCGTTGCTGCCCTGTGCCCAGACAAAATTGGTAAGGCAGCAGAAGATCAGCGACAGCAAGCCGATTTGGAAGCGCATCATGGTGTCACCTTGTGGGAGAGTTTTGCTTGTAGTGCAGAGCCGCACGTGAGAAAGACACAAACAACGGATGTGGGGCGAAGGGCTTTGATTTCAACTCTGGATGGTACTGGCAGCCAATGAACCAGGGATGATCTGCCAATTCAATGGTTTCTACCAGGTCTCGATCCGGATTTCTGCCAGAAATCACCAATCCTGCAGATTCTAGTTGAGGAACAAATTCATTCATCACTTCATAGCGATGACGATGACGCTCACGAATCTCTGGCTTAGCATAGATTTGCGCAATTTGAGTTCCTTCCTGCAAGTGGGCCGTATATGCTCCAAGACGCATCGATCCACCAGTATTTTGTTGTCCTTGCTGCTCTGGCATTAAATCAATCACATTTTCATCATGGGGACTCTGAAATTCTCCAGAATTGGCATCCTTCAGATTGGCAACATTGCGCGCAAATTCAATCACAGCCATCTGCATTCCCAAACAAATGCCAAAGAAAGGAATTTGCTGTTCTCGTGCGTGTTGAACAGCCAAAATTTTTCCTTCTGTACCACGTTCTCCAAAGCCTGGTGCGACCAACACAGCATGAGCAGGAGCCAGCATTAGCCCAACGGTTTTTTCCGTGATTTCCTCGGAGTTGATATAGATCAGGTTCAGACGCAGGTTGCAGGCAATACAGCCGTGCACGAGCGCTTCGTTGAGGCTTTCATAGGTGTCCCGCTGATTGACGTACTTTCCAACGAAGGCAATGGTAATTTCATCAATTGGCTCCTTGTAAGCTTCCACAATATCCACCCAATTCTGCAGCTTGGGGCGTCGTGTCCACATCTGCAGCAACTCAATGATTTTGTCATCAAGCTTCTGCTTATGATAGACGAGCGGAATCTCATAGAGAAAATCAACATCCAGCCCATCAATCACGGCATCAACAGGGACATTGGTGAACAAGGCAATCTTCTCACGCAACTTATCCGGCAAAGGTTCTGGTGTCCTGCAGATCAGCATATCTGGCTGAATTCCAATCTCTCGTAGCTTCCCAACACTGTGCTGGGTCGGCTTGGTCTTCATCTCTGTCGTACAAATGATCAGCGTGAGATGAATGTAGAGAGTGTTTTCACGACCATAATCATGACGAAACTGACGGATCGCCTCTAGAAAGGGTAAGGACTCAATGTCACCTACGGTGCCGCCGATTTCCACTATAGCGATATCTACATTATCACTAGCCCGAAGCACTGCTTCCTTGATCTCATCAATCACATGAGGCACAACCTGAACAGTTGCGCCCAGGTATTCACCGGCTCGTTCCTTGCGAATGATTTTATCGTAAATCTGCCCCGTTGTGCAGTTGTGAACTCGAGACACAACTGCATTGGTATAGCGCTCGTAATGCCCCAAGTCCAAATCAGTCTCTGCCCCATCCTCGGTAACGTAAACCTCACCGTGTTGGAAGGGATTCATAGTTCCTGCATCAATATTGATGTAAGGATCGAGTTTCATCAGACTGACGGTTAGGCCGCGACTCTCGAGCAAGGCACCAATGGAGGCTCCGGCAATGCCTTTGCCCAGGCCCGAAACAACGCCACCGGTGATGAAGATAAATTTGGTCTGCATAGTTGAATATCGACTGATAATAGACGCTATCGGCAGGAAATCTGTTATTGAGAGGAGCTTGGCAGGACACTCCGGCCCATTGCCATGAAGAGCAAGTCAGCGAGGTCTGCGGCTTGCGAATCGCAAGGCTTCTCTATATACAGTCTAGTTGTTGATTTGCAAATCTCTTCTGCCTAAAAAAATCTGCATGCCCAATCTGCTTTACGTTGATCACGATCTGACACGCTTGGGTGAGATTCAACACCAACTTTCGGAACACTTCCAGTTGGAAGTCGCTTTCAATGGCTGGGAGGGCTTCGCTAACTCCGTCATGAACAAACCGGATGTTGTTTTGCTGAACTTGGAACTGCCTGTGATGGACGGATTGGAAATGGTGCGCTTGGTTCGTACAGAAACTGATTGTGCGCATTTGATCCTGCTTGGTTTTTCTCTGAAAGAACTTTCCTCAGAATTTGCTGAAACAGCCCAAAGACTTGGTTTGAATCAGTTAGTCGAATACCCTTTCGCTCAGCAACTACCAGCAGAACTATTCAAGATGCTACCTGTTGCCACACAGGGCTGATTCCTTCGATCAACCTGCCAGCTGTCAACCCAACTTCGCCCGACCTTTTTGCCTGCCAATCCCCAGCAGATCCATGCCACCAACAACCAACTAAGGTTGCCTCCAAAGGATTCAATCCTTGCGCCAGTAGTCCGCCAATCATCCCACTGAGTACATCTCCAGAACCTGCCGTTGCCATTCCTTGATTGCCTGTAGGATTGATGAAGACTTGCCCATCTGGCGTACCAATCACCGTGAGCGCTCCCTTAAGCAGCAGGACGACCCCCCACATCTGCGCCCAGTGACGTACAGTAGCCACGCGTTGTTGCTGAAATTCTGGGACAGGCTTATCGATCAAGCGTGATAACTCTCCCGGATGTGGTGTCAGTACAGCCGGAATTTCTCTTTCACGAAGCCAATTTGGGTCAAGCGCATTCAGTCCATCGGCATCAATCATAACGGGCAACTCTCTCACTTCCAGTAAAATTCCCTCTAATAATGCTGGGATTTCTTCGCTGATACCGATTCCACAACCCACAACCAGCACATTGTAGCGTGGTAATTGGGGCCTCAGTTCGGATAGCGTACTCACTTGCCAGACGTCTTTTGTCTGAGACGCTGACCAAGTCATCACTTCTGGCACACCAAGAAGCCGATCTCGCAAAACGCCTGGCACTGCTGCAGTGACTAGTCCAGTGCCCACCTGCAAGGCTGCTTGACTCGCCAACTGCACCGCACCTACCATTCCTGCCTGACCACCCAGTACCAGCAAATGCCCAAAAGTTCCCTTGTGGGCTGTGATTGGACGTTTGGGAAGAGCTTGTCGAAAAAAGTTCTCTGTCAGCAGGTAAGTGGACTTCTCCCCAGTTGGCCAATGCGGTGGGATGCAGACATCAACAACATGAATCTCTCCAGCTTGTTCACGTCCAGGATGTTGCCACAACCCAATCTTGGGAACCTGAAAAGTGACCGTAGACTCACAGCGTGTTGCTGTTCCCAGTATCTGACTGTCATCTGCCAAAATCCCCGAAGGCAGGTCCACACCAATCACTTCTGCAGGACTGGCATTGATAGCTGCAATCCAATCTGCATATAGGCCAACAACAGGACGTTGCAGACCAACTCCAAAGATAGCATCCAGAACAACGTCTGCTTCTTCCATGGCTTGTGCTGCAGCAGGTTCTGGGAAAGTCAGAGTGGAGCCAAAATTTTGCCAAAGACGGAAGTTCTGCTGAGCATCTGGAGTGTTAGGTTCCTGAAGGCAGACTACCGAAACAGAATAGCCCCGGTTAGCCAGTAGACGGGCTGCTGCATAACCATCTCCTCCATTGTTGCCGCTTCCACAGCAGACACAGATTCTCCTGGAGTTTGGATAGCGTTGTCCCAACCAGTCTGCAACAGCCCGAGCCGCATTCTCCATTAGTAGTAGGCCAGGTAGTCCGAGTTCCTCAATCGCTCTGCGATCCATTGCCTGCATGCCCACAGCATCTGTCAAACGGTTGCAGTAATCGAGGAGGTTAGCTTCTATCATTTTGGCTTTGTGCGTCTTCAATGGTGGCAGATCGGCATCCAGTCTATCCTGAAATGGTCAATCAAATGGTCTAGTGGATATTTTCACTGATCACATATCTCAGCGCGCCAGCAAATTCGCCACAGCTTGCAGAACCTGTTTGAGTTCTTTCTCTAGAGTAGCCAATGAATCTGGGGCCACTTTACCTTCACGCAGTTGTGCTTCAGCAGTGCGAGACGCTGTCTCCAGTCCCTTGGCTCCCAGACTTCCAGCAATTCCCTTCAGGGTGTGGGCGAGACGAGCAGCTTCTACCAGATTTTCTTCTGCAAGTAGGGCCTGCATTTTTTCCACTGTGTTGGACTGGTTACGCTGAAAGACATCCAACAGACGCAGGTACAGCGAGGTATTTTGGTTTAGACGATTCAGAGCGGTTGCGATCGCTAGCCCAGGAACATTGGCAGGCAATTCTTTTGGTGGTGACTCCAGTGGTTGGTTGGTCGGCACGGTTGTCCCATCTTTCTTAGGTGGAATCCATTGGAGCAGTTTGCTCAACAACAACTGCAACGCAATGGGCTTGGGAATATGATCATTCATCCCCACTTCTAGCGCCTGCTCACGGTCTGTATGAAGAGCATTGGCGGTCATGGCGATAATGGGTAATTCCTTGAATTGTGGTAAGCGCCGCAAGAAGTGAGTTGCTTCATAGCCATCCATCACGGGCATCTGCACGTCCATCAATACTAAATCATAGGACTGGCGTCGTAGAACATTGAGAGCTTCCTGACCATTCGGAGCTACATCTACCGCGAAATTACGCTGCCGGAGCAGTTCGGTAGCCAACTGCTGATTGAGTTCGTTATCCTCAACCAATAGGATTCGTGATCCACGAATTTTGCTGAGGTCCGGCTCCGCCATCTTGTTACTTTGGAGAGGATCTGTGCCATCAGAATCTGCCTTCGGCTGGAGTAGGTTGTTGAGAGCCGTGTGCAGGGCCAGCTTTTGAATCGGCTTGATCAGCATCCCACTGACTCCTGCCTGCTGCGCCCGAGGCCAAAGATCGTCACGACCGTAGGCCGTCACTAGCAAAATTTTTGGCGACTTTTCCAACTCCAGTTCGCTCCCAATCAGTTTAGCTGTACGAATGCCATCCATCCCTCCACCGAGGCGCCAGTCAATCAACACCAAATCAAAAGCCCCACGTCCTACTCTTCGTAGAGCTTCTTCACCAGAATGCACCGCCTCAGTTTGTAATTCTAAGGCCTGTAGTTGTTGCTCCAGGATCTGGCACGAGGTCCGATTGTCATCCACAATGATAGCGCGCAGATTTCTGCAGTTAGCAATCATCTGACGGGAAACTGGACTGGAAGAAGCCATTCTTAGGCTCAACTCAAAAGAAAATGAAGTCCCTTGGTGCACGGTACTCTGCACACGAATCTCTCCTCCCATTATCTCCACAAGTCGCTTACAGATCGCTAGGCCTAGCCCTGTACCACCATATTTCCGAGTAGTCGATGAATCGACCTGGGTGAAGGATCGGAACAATTGAGACAGCTGCTCTGCGGGAATACCAATACCCGTGTCCCGAACCGTAAAGCGTAACCGGATGATGTCTGTAGCACGCTCCAACTCTTCAACGGCAATGACTACCTCACCCCGTTCAGTGAACTTGACTGCGTTGTTAGTCAGGTTTGTCAAAATCTGACCAAGCCGCAAGGGATCCCCAACTAGCTGTTCTGGAAGACTTGGTGGTACGTCGAAAAGCAACTCGATATTTTTTTCCAGCGCTCGGATCGAGAGCATCGTTGAGACATTCTTGAACACTGAGTCGAGACTGAAGTTTGTTTCTTCCAACTCCAGCTTGTTGGCTTCAATTTTAGAGAAGTCCAGAATATCGTTGATGATGCCAAGCAGTGACTGTGCTGAGCGCGCAATCTTGTCCAGATAGTCACGTTGCTGTGGATTCAGACGGGTTTGGATACACAGTTGAGACAGTCCGATAACTGCATTTAGCGGTGTGCGGATTTCGTGGCTCATATTGGCAAGAAACTCGCTCTTAGCCGCGTTGGCGGCCTTAGCCGCTTCCATCGCTTCGTGCAGACTTTGCTCATACTGTTTCTGGACCGTGATATCTTCCTGCATCACAACCACACTGCTGAGATCTCCATTATCCTCCAGCACAGGAGCCACCAACATTCTTGCCCAGTAGTCCTGATTGTTTTTGCGGCGAGCCTGGAGCTCTCCTTGCCATTCTTGTCCTACAGTGACTGTCTCCCAGAGTTCTCCATACGCATTGTTTGTCGAGTCTGTCTGATAGAATTGCACCATCTGCTGACCACAAACATCTTCCTCCGCAAAACCGGTGACTTCAGTGAACTTCCGATTCACGTATTCAATACAACCGTTACGATCCGCAATGATCGTCATCGCTGAGCTAAAGCGAACCGCATGTGAGAGTTTGCGCATGGTCTGCTCAGCCTGCTTTCGAGCGCTGATTTCCCGCACAGAAACCATGATCATCGTACCCTGACTGGTCTGGGAGCGAACAGCGCTGATTTCTACTGGGAGAACGTTTCCAGACTGATGCCTTGCAAAGCACTCAATACTCCGACCCTGACCATCTGGAGGCAACAGTGTGATTTCCTGGATTTTTGGCATTGCCTGTGTCGGTTGGATCAGCAGGTCAGCAAGACTCCGCAGATCTAGATCCTCCCGGCTGTAACCGAAGATTTCCTCAGCCCAGGTATTGGCAAAGGTGATCTTCCAACCGGTATTCAGGACAAACAGGGCATCCGGTACGTTCTCCAGCAAAACCCGATAATAGGAGGCCATGTTGGCCAGCGTAATCTCACGGTTTTGCTGATCTTGGGAAAATGCGGATTCCTCTGAATTCATGGGCATAACTCCACGAAGGCTAACGAAAAGTCACAAAAATCATCATCATCTAAGAAGCACTAACAGAGAGCAATATTTTTGTGGCAAAATGAGGCAGGAAGAGGCTGGCCTGTGATCAGCCAGCCCAAAAAGAGGGAATCCCGTAGTTGGTCTCAGTTGACCAATAATCCACCGTATTCTACAAAGAAAGGAACAAAGACAAGGCTGAGAATCGCCGACAGCTTGATCAGAATATTCAGCGAAGGACCAGATGTGTCTTTCAAGGGATCACCTACGGTGTCACCGACAACTGCAGCTTTGTGAGTATCGGTTCCCTTTCCACCCAGATTCCCAGCTTCAATGTACTTCTTGGCATTGTCCCAGGCTCCTCCAGAGTTGGCTGAGGAGATTGCCAACACACCACCAGCGACCAATGAACCAGCTAATACTCCAGCCAGTGCAGGAATACCGAAAAAGAAGCCCACAACAATTGGAGTACCTATGATCAGGATACCGGGAGGAATCATCTCGCGGACAGCGGCCTTGGTCGAAATGGCAACGCACTGTGCATAGTCGGGTTCAGCCTTGCCCTCCATGATGCCATCAATCGTACGGAACTGACGGCGTACTTCCTCGATCATGTCAAAGGCTGCTTTTCCAACAGACTTCATGGTCATTGCTGAAAAGAGGAAGGGCAACATGGCACCGACGAAGAGACCGGTCAGTACCAATGGATCCAGCAAGCTGATGCTAGCCATCAGGTCAACATCTGGCTGCAGATAGTCAGCACGAGTCAGGAAGGCAGCAAACAGGGCTAAGGCCGTCAGGATTGCAGAACCAATTGCGAAGCCTTTGCCAATCGCAGCGGTCGTGTTACCAGCAGCATCCAGCACGTCGGTGCGCTTTCGCACACCTTCTTCCATGCCGCTCATCTCAGCAATACCACCGGCGTTATCAGCCACTGGCCCGTAGGCATCAATTGCCAGACCAATGATCAGTGTGCTGAGCATACCTAAGGCTGCAATCGCTACTCCGTACATTCCACCGAAGTAAAATGGCACATAAATACTGACTGCGATTGCCAGGATTGATCCAACAGAGCTGTGGTAGCCAAGGGCTAGGCCAAAAATGATGTTGGTAGCTGAACCTGTTTCTGAAGCTTTGGCTACTTCCCGCACAGGTGCGAAATCATGAGATGTATAGTATTCTGTCAGTAGTCCTACCGCCAGACCAGCCACGGCTCCAGCAAAGTAGCACCAGTAGATCCCAAGATTGGTGTATTCTGAACCACTGATTACGAAGGTCGCCGGCAGAGCCCACTTGGTCACAAAGAACATCACAACCACGCTGAGGATCGTGGAGACAACCAGCAGCTTCTTCAAAGTAGGAGCCACATCTTTTTCTTCCTGAACCCGTGCCGTGAACATCGTGGCTAGCGCCAACGGAATCCCAATGGCTGTGACCAAAATCGGGAAGAGCAAGGCCTCCAGGTTGGTGGCAAAGGCCACGGCCCCAATCACTAATGCGGCACAGGTACTTTCAGCACAGGAACCAAAAAGGTCTGCTCCCATCCCTGCTACGTCACCAACATTGTCACCAACGTTATCTGCGATGACCGCCGGGTTGCGAGGATCGTCCTCTGGAATTCCCTGCTCCACCTTCCCAACCAGGTCCGCTCCGACGTCTGCTGCCTTGGTGAAGATCCCACCGCCTACACGACCGAACAACGCAATCGAAGAACCTCCCAGACCAAAGCCAGCCATGACTTCCATTAGGATATGTGTATCTACTCCAGAAGGTAGAAAGCCCACCAACATCAGGTACACACCGATCAGCCCGAACACGGCCAAACCAACTAAGCCGAAACCCATCACTGCGCCAGATTGCAAGGCAACCTGGAATGCTTTAGAAATCGAAGTCTTGGCGGAAACGGTTGTGCGTGCATTACCAATCGTCGCAATCTTCATCCCAACAAAGCCAGATACCATAGATATACCGGCTCCAAGCAGGAATGAGAGCGCTGTATACATACCCTCGTTCAGATTGGCAGTGTGTGGATCATCCACTAAAAATGAGATCAGAACTGCGAATGCCACCATGAAATAGATCATGTAGCGATACTCTTGGGTCAGGAAGGCCATCGCTCCCTTGGAGATCGCGCCATGAATCTTGCGCAGGCGTTCTGCTTCAGCAGAGTCAGAGATGCCTTGGGTCAATGGAATTTGCGAGACCTGACGAGCATAGTACAGGGCGATCAGCAGTCCAAAGACCGACAGGACCAAAATGAGCGAAATGGTCATGAGAGACTTACTCCGTTAAAAAATGAGGTGGAAACAGAAGGAAAGGAGTGAAGGCTAGACGCGCTTGTAACGTGTTCCGGACTTCTCTGGTGCAGGCCACGCCTCCGGGGCTCCATGATCTTCCAGAGGAGGAATTACCAAATGGAAAGCCGCTAAGTGTAAGAAACTGCTATTGAAATTGCAAGGGTTGATTTGCTGCGAGCGAAGGCAGACCGCAGCAGCAAAAGCGGTCTGCAAAAGAGAGTGCTATCAGCTCATGTTTTATGTGACAAAGTCCCAGTTCACAAGATTCCAGAAGGCGTCCAGATACTTTGGACGAGCGTTGCGATAGTCGATGTAGTAAGTGTGCTCCCAGACATCACAGGTCAGCAGTGGTGTGCTTGCCCCGGTTAGAGGAGTTGCTGCGTTGCTGATGTTCTCCAGTGCCAGCTTGTCATTGGAATTCTACACCAACCAGGTCCACCCAGAATCAAAGTTATTTACTGCCGAATTGGTGAAATCCTCTTTAAACACATCACCGGAATCGAAGGAATTCTGTAACGCCGAGGCTAGTTTGTCATTGGGTGCTCCATCTCCATTGGGGCTTAGACAGTTCTAGTAGAAGGTGTGATTCCAAACCTGGGCTGCATTGTTGCAAGCACTGTCATCAGGACTTATCAATGGCTTTGTGTAATGAGCGTAAATGCAATTTTAATTTACATTTTTAAGGTTGTTTGATAATTTTATATTTTCTTTTGAAAAGTAAAAGACAGTAAATTTCGATCAAAAAATTTCTGTTGTAGTACCCCTTTTCAAAGATTTTTCTCTAGATTTATTCTAATACTTAATATCCTCGACTAGAGTGTTTCAAACGAAATACTTTTTGACTATTATGCTGCTCGGTACACTGCCGTTTAGCTTACTCGCGCATGACAATGGGACATTTCACTTCTTTGATAGCGCGCTAAGCACAATATTCTTTATTGTGCTTGCCACTGCGACAGACGTTTCATTAAAAAGGCAAAAATGAAAGAAATTATTTCAGGTTTTTTAAATTCAAATTTCGATATAGAAACTGTATCTGCTCACTGCGATATCCCCTGCAAAATATATGATCCAATCAGTGCACAGATTGCGGTACTAACTATGATTCGGATAGTCGATTTGATCGGAGAATTAGATACTTCAGATTCTGCTTCTCTTGAAAGCAGGGCCCAATTTATACGATTAGTTCTTCAGAAGGAAGAGCACGGCCTCAAAGTGAAAGAAGAGATAAGAGTTATATGGGGAGACTACTTTAAAACACCACAATTTGAATCATTTCCAGAGATCCATGATCTGACTCATTCTATTATGCTTGAGTGCTCTAAATCAAAACAAAATTTGAGTAAAGACTCTACCCTTAAACTTTTAGAAAAAGTTAATCGATTTGCTGAAATTTTTTGGCTCTCCAAAAATGTTAAGGTATTCAGGCAAGTGTGCCCCTATCCGCCCCAAAAAGAACTTGTTTACCCTGATTTAAAATAATTTTTTGATTCGTTTCTATCTGAGAGCTTTCAGAGTTG
>PBZZ01000050.1 GCA_002730365.1 Deltaproteobacteria bacterium | reverse complement strand
TTCAGATGGAGTCAGAACCTCAAGAGGCTCATTTGCATCTTCAGTTACCAGATTCTCTGAACTTTCAGATGCCTTATGAGATTCTGAGTCATCATCGATTATTGGTTCATCTGCAGGGGTGGCATCATCAAGCATTCTTGAGAGAACAAGTTTATCATCTTCAACTAATTCCTCAGACGCAACGGGTTGAGCTTCTGGTGACGCATTCGTTGAACCACCTAAATCTGAAATGGCATCCACAGAAGCTTCGACTTTGCCAATATTCTTCTCAGCCTCAGAAATTCCCAATTTGGTTTCAGAACCTTCTAAATTGTCCTCACTTAGTTCTTCGTCGTCACTCTTTGCTACTTGAGACGGCTCTGCTGTTTCTTGAAGGAGAAGTGATTCAGGCTGGATCTCTTCTGCTGCAGAATCTTTAAGGGAAAGAGCTTCTTCCTCCTCTGCTAACTCTTCCTGAAACCATGATTCTGCTTCCTCTTCTTCAATATCTTCCTCAACCTCATTGAGGTTTGGTTCACTTTCATCCCTAGGCTCAGAATCTAGTTGAACCCTGTACACTGACTGAGCTTCAATTTGCTCAGCTTGTTCGATAGCTTCGTTAATGGAATCAAGCTCTGGATCATTCTCATCAATATCATCTGTAGACTCTGGATTTTCTTCATCAAGTTCTTCGCCGTCTATCGCATTAGCATGCTCAAAACCAGCTGTAGGGTTCCCTTGTAATTCTTGGGCTACAGCTTCTGCAACGGCTCCAAGGTAAGTTGAAGAATCTGCTCCATTTTCCTCACTAGAAGTATCCGTGCTTATTTCTTTATCGATCACCTTGTCATCTTCAGCGGATACCTCTGCAGATTCCTTCTGAAGAACTGAAGTGGATGCAGTGGCTGTCAGGTTGGGGAGGACAACGGGTACATCATCATGAGGATTTGCGTTTGGAACTAAAGATTGCAATTGGGAAATCCAACTTCTTACGTCCACCAACAACATATTAAATACTGAGTTACCCTCCTCTGATTGAAAAGAATAGTAACTTGTCTGATTTTCAATATCAGCAGCAATTTCAGAAAGTTGATTAAGGATTTTCCACTCTTTTTCAGCATCCGGAGTGGTTCTTTGTTCCGTCGCCTGCATGAACCCTCATTCGAAGTTGGAACTTGTATTAAGACCGAAGCTAATGTTCAGTGAGATTCTATGCAAAACCAAGAACATTTCGGATGTAAGCTGAAGATTTTGAACTGAGAAATCTTTTTAAAATTGCTCTGTGAGAACCTGCCAAGCACGAGTCAATGTCTCGAAATCTGGCACAACTCAACCTGAATCCACAAAGATGCAAGGATGAAAAACAATCTTAAACTGGCATTTTACATGCAGTGATGAATATAGAATTAATTAAATAAATTACAAAAATTTGATGGAATTATCAGCAACATTTAGAGATATGGAAGCCTTCATTCGAGGGCTTCAAGATCAAATTTGCAATGGGTTAGAAGCCTATGAGCCAATTCAGAGGTTTCAGCAAGATATTTGGATAAGGGAGCAAGGTGGTGGTGGTTGGACAAGAATACTCAGTAGTGGGAAAACCTTCGGAAAAGCAGGCGTAAATATCTCTTCCATACATGGAGTGATTACAAAAGAACTGGCTTCCCAACTCGAGGTTGAGGAAGGTCATTTCGGGGCGTGTGGGCTTTCACTAGTCATTCATCCAAATTCGCCCAAAGTTCCCACGGTTCACATGAATGTCCGGTACTTCGAAACAAAAGAAGGCAGAAGCTGGTTTGGGGGTGGGACAGATCTGACTCCTTACTATCCTTACCCACAAGATTTCAAGGAATTTCATCAGACTTTGCAACATGCTTGTAATTCAGTCATTCCAGCTTCCTACGAGCAATACAAAGAAACCTGTGACAAATATTTTACAATTAAACATAGATCTGAGATGAGAGGAGTTGGAGGTATTTTTTTTGATTATTTAACTGGTTCAGAAGCAAAGCACGCTGATTTAGTTCGAGCAGTTGGTGAATCATTTCTTCCAGCGTATGCTCCAATTGTCGAACGCCGTAAAGATGAACCTTTTGATGTGGCTGACACCATTTTTCAGAAAATTAGAAGAGGTCGATACGTTGAATTCAATTTGATTTATGATCGGGGAACACTTTTCGGGCTGCGATCAGGTGGCCGGATTGAATCGATATTTATGTCACTTCCACCGGAGGTGGAATTTCACTATAACTGGCAGCCTAAATCCGGAAGCGCACATGAGAAAATGCTGTCATATTATCAACCCTATGATTGGATTAATGGATGAAAACCATGATAGGAACCGCAAAGAATTTCGCGTGGCTATTGGCAGTCCAAATTGCCCTGGCAATCGCTTTCTTACCTAGTCCAGCAAATGCTGACCAAACACTGAAAAAATTCCGTCCCAACTATAAAGCTGTCTTGATGGCTGATGCGAATACAGGAAGAGTTTTGTTTGCGGAGCAAGAACACCGTAGGGTTTATCCAGCCTCTCTCGTTAAATTAATGTCGGTTCTCTTGACCTTCGAGGCTATTGAGGCAGGCAAAACAAGCTTGGATGAAATTGTAGTGACTTCTACAAAAGCTAGTAAAATTGGGGGCACACAAGTTTTCTTGAAGGAAGGAGAAGAATTTTCTGTTCGAGAAATTTTGAAGGCAATGATTGTACGATCAGCCAATGATGCGACATTGGCCATGGCTGAGCATATTTCAGGGAATGAGGATTCCTTTGTACGCCTGATGAATCAAAGAGCCAAAGAATTAGGGATGGCTCATACAGAGTTTCATTCGCCTCATGGTCTTCCTCCTAGTCGAGGAGAAAAACATAACGTCAGTACCGCTTACGATCTTTTGCTCTTGGCTAGATTTATCCTCCACAATCATCCTCAATATCTAGAGTGGTCGGCAATTGAGATTGATTCCTTCCGGGCAGGGACATTTCAATTGGTCAATACTAATCGTAAATTGATGAGAGCATACAAGGGTATGGATGGGATGAAGACAGGATATTACCGAGCGGCTGGATTCAACTTAGTCTCTACTGCAAAAAGAGGGGAGCGACGGTTAATCAGTGTGGTGATGGGATCTCCAAATGTTAAATGGCGGAGTAGAATTACTTCGTATTTGCTGGACAAAGGATTTAATGAGTATCAAACAACGCAGCTAGTGGAGGCCGAGAAAATAATCTCTCAAACAGTTTTAGTAGATGATGGTCAGCATAAAGAAGTTACTATAAAACCCCAGATGTCAGCTTCACTGCTTTTAGGTCCTGGGGAAGAGGATAAAGTAAAACTGTTTTATCAACTACCCGAAAAAGTTGGGGCACCCGTTGAAAAAGGCAGCATGCTCGGAACATTAGAATTGAGAATGGGTGGAAAAACGATGCGTCAGATACCACTTGTCGCTGCTGAGGAAGTGCCAACTCAAAGTTTTTTTGCATCCGTGGCCGAATCAATCTTCAATTGGTCGGAAGGCGATGAATAACTTTATCTTAGTGCTCTGAGTTCTTCTTGGGCATTATTAGCAGCGGCTGAACCAGGATAGTTCTCTAAGACATTCCTGAAGTAGTACGCAGCTCGATCAGGTCGCTTCCGAGTTTCCGCTAATTTACCCAACATGTAAATTGCGTCCGGAGTCTTAAAACCCTGGGATGTTGGACGATGCTCGTAGTTTTGTAAAACCTTCCGAAATGCAGACTCAGCAGCATCCCATTTGCCAAGTTTAAACTGGGAGTAGCCGATCCAGTAATACGCATTATCACTGTCGACATCGTCATCAAATTCCTCCACGAAGCCTTCAAAAACGTCTACTGCCGCAGGATAATCCCCCTTTATAAAAGCAGACATTCCCTGATTATATAATTTTTTAATACCTGGTCGCCTTTGTAGTGCCATGGGCTGGACAGGTCCCTTTAAGTCCGGATCCTCGAAAGTCTCAACGGTATTCAATTTATTTTCAACAATGACTTCTGCAGCATTTGGCTGTGAGCCATTTGTAGATTCCGCCAAAGTAAGATTTGTTGGAGGAGTCTGTTCCGCCGTCTCTTTCTGTTCTTCTTTCTGAATCAATGCATTAACCTCAGGTAATAGAGGCGGTTTGGGTTTCTGTTGAATTGATGCTAATGAAACCTCTTCAACTACTGGGATGCTCGGAGGCTGACTGCTCGGAAGTTTTGCAGGAGCCTGTGGCTGCGGCGAAGTAGGTAGCTTTGGGGTTAAAGGCTTCTTGATGACTTGAGGAGGTGTCAAAGCTTGTCTCACCTGAGGTTGTTCTGATGCTACCATGTTATTTGGCATGCCTTCGACACTTTGCTGAAGTTCAGCAATCAATTGTTGATTTTCACGCAGAGTTTCTGAAACGGCTTTTTCCATCAGAGAAAAATTAGTAGTCCACTGATCCTTTAACTCAGCAAATGCTTGCTCTTGGCGAAGTAACTGTGCCTCCAAGCTGAGAATTTTTTGCTTGAGTTCAGTATTTTCCTCTTTGGATGTTGAATTTTTCTTTGCTAGGAGATTCGATTCACGCTCTTGCAGTTCATTTTCATCTATAAGTGTAACTGAATCAGGTAGGGGCTTCTCGTGTGTTTGGTTCTCAACTTCGGCTTGTTCATTAGGAACTAATCTTTCAAGTGTTGCACAGCTTGAAGCTAAGACAATGGTCAAACCAAGTAAGCTTAAACGGGGGGGGGAAATCATTATTTCAGTCTGATTGAGATGATTGAAGTTTGAGGATCATTCTTATTGAATTTGCTTGTTCAGGCTGTTGATTGTTTTCATAGGCGTCGATCAGTTGCTCAGCAATTTGATTCCTGCGCTCAAATTTCGGAAAATCCTTCAAAAGATAAAGATATCTTGTAATGGCGGAGTCATAAGCCTTCTGTGAGAAATAATATTCTCCTACAACAAATTCATACTCTGCCAAGTCATTACTGGCATTTCTCAGTAATTCAGTGACGTCCTCCAAGTAATTACTCTGTCGATAGAGCAGATAGAATCTCTGATATTCCTGAATGATTTTACGGTTTGGCTCCATGTCTCTATCAAAAGATCTTTCACGAATGAAAATGCCGTAGCGATTTCTTTCATAGTTTAGACTGATGATCTGGCTTATCACATAGGGCGTCAGGTGGCTGTTTGGATTTCTAATCAGAAAAGACCGATAATTGACTTCTGCGTCATCCCACTTGGTGCGTTTGAAGAAGAGTTCGCCAAGTTGGAGGTAAGCTAATGTGGCTAATTGGGTGCCAGAATGTTCGGTACTCAGTTTTCGAAAAAGCTCTTCGGCTTCTGTGTAAAACTGATCTTCGGAAGCGATGACAGCTTGATTGTATAGCTCTCGAGCAGGCGTACGGATATTGGTATCTTGAACAGGGGAGCAAGCAAATGAAAGAAAGCTAAGCCCAATCAATAAAATTATTAAACATCTAGCTTTTATTGCGCTTGCGATAGCGAACCATAGTGATTTCGTTACCGCGCTCATTCCAGTATACCTCATGCATGAAGTTTGTGATTAAGAGCAATCCCTTGCCCGTATTTTGAAAAATTTCTTCGGTTTCTTGATTCCCTGCCTCATAGTCGTGATCAAATCCTTTGCCTTCATCTCGGATCACGTACTTCGCGGAATTTTTACTTATTTTATAACTTAATACTATTCTACGGTTTCGATAAGGTTCTTCCTCACGTCTTTCAGCAATTGATTCACGCATCTCTTCAAATCCCAGGCGATGCAATACATCTGTCATTTCTAAGTTCCCATGAACGATTGCATTTTCCAAAGCTTCTTTGATTACAATCCGTATTGTAAAGAGTTCTTCGGGTCTTAAAATCTCATAACGAGGAAGGTTTCTTGTGATGAAGGTCGTAATGGAGCCAATGTATTCGAAATCGTTCTCCATCTCAATGGTTCGGCTTTCAAGAATCGAGTGTTCCAAGCAGTAGTTGCTGAAGCGTGAATCAGCCATCAGGGAGTTCACACGTTTCAGAGTCCGATGAAGATCACGATTGGTAAAGGGACGAATCAAGAAATCACAGGCTCCCTGACGAAGAGCTTGACGCGCCATGTCAGGAAATTCCAAAGGAATCAGAACAACAAAAGGTAGTTTTCGATTAATAGCTTTTAATTCCTTCATGAGTTCGAGTCCGCCAAGTTTCGGCATCATCAAACCACTGAAAACTACCTGGATCTCTTTTTGTTCATGAAAGGTCCCCAAGGCTTCTTCACCATCCTCAGCAATGAGAACTTCATGCTCTTGATTTTCAAGAAAATTACGCAACTGTTCCCGCGATTCAGGGTTCGCATCGGCTATCATGACAAGCATATTGGGGGAACTTCCTGAGGGGACTTTTAAACCTGAGGATTATCTGATGGGGTCAGTGTGAATTTAAAAAAACTATCGCATTATTTCTGTGCAAGACAAGATTTTTTAATTCACGTTAAAGTCAGTTTACATTGGCTATCTTACGGAATTTGTACGATCGAGTTGTAATGAAACTGCTTTGACAGATCTAATTTTTCTAATTTTTTGAAAAACGATCCTAATTTCTCGTCATCTATTTTTTGGAGCGTGGGAAATGAACGGTTTACTTGATGTGCTAATGGCGTGAACCTTTTTATTCTTGAGCTTCCAAGATCAACTTTGCGTTTAATTCTTTACACAAGCTCGCTCATATACTTTGGGTCGTCCTATTCAATTACGCATGTGATTACTTCAATCGCCTCTATTGATTTCATCAATTGAACTCACTTAGGATGACATGTACCTGCTAGCATTTATGCGGCCCAGATCCTTGCCAATTGGGGTTTGTGGTCACTAAAGGTATTCTGAACGCCCTGCCAACACAGAAGGCGCCAGATTCGAATCTAAGAACCAATTTTGGTAGTTCATATGTACCCCGATGGTCAATACTCCATACACAAAATTCCCTCTGATAACCATAAATGGGAGCACGAATCGACAAATCAAATGAAATTTCTGGATGCCACGTCAAAGATCAGAGTGCAAAAAGTCAAATGCCATTGTGAGGGGATCTTTGGGATAAAAGTTCGTTTTGGGAATCAGCCATTTGATTATTCAACAAATGAAGAAATTATTTATTCTTTCTTCACTACTCGGTAGGTCTCTGGCCCTTGTGATTCCAGAGGCCTCATACGACCCTGATTTTGAAATGCTTCCAGCAGTTCCCCCAAGTGGTGCATGATTTCTAAATCACCATAAATTTCGTAGGGGCCTTCCTGAGCAATCGCTAGACGTCCGGATTCTTTCACGTTACCACAAACGATCCCTGAAAAAGCCTTACGCAGGTTAGCCGCAAGAAGATAACGAGGTTGGTTTCGGTAAATCTCCAATTCCTTCATTTTTTTATGCGATGGCTCAAAAGCATGTTGAAATTCTTCTTGAATATGGAGTCCCCAATTAAAATATTGGGGTTTTTGAGATGACTCACGAAATTTCTGGACAGCCTGCAACCCTAGTTTCATTTCCTGAGCAACCATTATCGGGTTGTCAATGATGACTTTATATTTTCGGCAGGCATCTGGGCCAAGCGTTGTAGCGATAAATCGGTCTACTTGTTCAAAATAAAGCCTGCAACTCTCTGGACCTGTAAAAATTAGTGGTAGAGGAAGATCTTCATTTTCTGGGTGAAGTAAAATACCAAGTAAATAAAGTATTTCTTCTGCAGTACCAGCACCTCCAGGAAAAACTAATATGCCGTGGCCAAGTCTTACAAATGCTTCTAAGCGCTTTTCGATATCTGGCATGATCAACAAATCATTGACAATTGGATTCGGAGATTCCGCTGCAATAATTTGAGGTTCACTGATCCCAATATACCTACCACCACGCCTACGTTGCTTCGCGTGACCTATCGTGGCCCCTTTCATTGGGCCTTTCATGGCTCCTGCTCCACAGCCTGTGCAAATATCTATATTCCGCAAGCCAAGTTGATGTCCTACCTCCTTGGTATATTGGTATTCATTTCTGTTGATCCGATGCCCTCCCCAACAAACGACTAGATTAGTTTCGGCGTTAGAATCAAAAATTTCAGCGTTTCGTAACATTCGAAACACCAGATTGGTAATCTGTTCAGAAGATTCAGGTGGCCTAAAAAGATGAGGGTAAATAGTGTCTCGCAAGACTGCGAATAGCATTTCCTGGAGTCCAGATATGATATTCCCATCGACAAAAGCAGTCTCAGGAGCATTCCGAAGAACCAGAAGATTGCCGCGAGCAGCTTGCTTGATTTCGATCTGAAAATCTTTGTAACGTTTTTGCAACTCGAGGGTGTCTGCAGTGGTTCCACCACAATTTAGAACCGCGAGTGCACAGTTCCGGAATCGGTGATGTAGGCCAGTTTCGCTTTGATCGGTTAAAAGATTTATTTCCTCTTTAGATAGAAACTCGGGGCCTCGCCCGATTGTTATGGTTGCGTCCATTTTTCTATTATTTAATGACCAGTGGCGGGATTATTCTGAAACTTTGAGAAGCGATTTTCGATGAAGTTTTTGAAGGATCGACATCACAGAGGAGCTACATTTCTGTGAACTCATAGATTTTGATGGTTGTGGTGATGATTTCACCTTGATCAGCTGATCGAATCGGCCAAGAGATTCTTTGAGTGTGAACATGTTTTTAGAGGGCTTTTGCTTGAGCAACGCGATTGTCGTTAATGAAATGAAGATGGCTGGAAATTTTTGCTGTAATTCTAACCATAGTTCACCCTTTACCTGCTCCCAATCAGCCTGAGCTTCCTGATTACCGTAACAGAAAAGAATAGCCGAATTTTTTTCTGGTCGATGGATAAAACCAGGAAAGAAAATTTGGGAAAAATTGCTTTCAAGGGAACTCCAGTTCTCCTTTAATTTTTTTAAATTTTCTTCATCCCTCCGGAATGAGAGAGGATCACTGATTTGACAACGAATCTCTACCAAATCCCAACCTGGAAGAAGCGGCTGAAATAATTTGATGTATGCCTCCTGTTCTAGTCGGATAGCTTGTTGAAGCGAGGCATCATAAACAATCAGGTTTAAACACCTGCCAACCCATTTCGACTGAATGTTTTCTTCCAAAAATTCCAATTCATCTTCAGAAAAACTTCTGCGTATTTGCTTTTTAACTACAGTCACTAAATCCGATTTTTTCCGAAAGCTGTGGCTGATAAGTTTTTGATAAGCCTTTTGAAGCTCATTATCTGGGAAATCGTGAAATTCTAGCTTTAGTAGGGAATAATCATAGATCGATGAGATATTTCTGGGATAGGTGTGATTAGCAAGGAAAGGATCCAGATCAGTATCCCACTGATGTCGCAGTTTAGCTAGACCGATCAGGTTTTGTTGTCCACCAGCTACAAGGATCTGCTGCCATTGATCCTGGATAGTTTGACAGGACACATTTTTTTGTTTTTGGTATTGAATTTGCCGTAAGTAGTTTATCGCTAGCTTATGGGAGTCTAGATCCGCCATCTTTCTCTCACATCACAAAAAGGCTCTGGGGACCTCAAAAATTATGAATCCTTCATTACCGATTGGAAAACTTTGGAACCCTTGCACAAATAAACCCATGAAGCAGTCAGAATTGGCCCCTGGAATTTTGGTAGCGCTACCAAATTTACAGGATTCATACTTTTCCAAGACAGCAATTTTACTTTGCAACTACAATGAGGAAGGTGCTTTTGGCCTAGTGATGAACCACCCTTCAGATTTAAAAGTCACAGAAATTCTGAAAGAGGAGTTCCAAAACCATAATGATTTGGAAGTGCCCTTGTTAATTGGTGGTCCAGTGCAACCAGAATCATTTTGGGCTGTGCACACGTCAGATTACCTTTGTGAATCAAGCTCAGAGATTTCATCTAGAATAGCTCTAAGTGCTGGACAGGATATCCTAATGGCGATCCTTGATGGTAGTGGGCCAAAAACTTACCATCTTGGTGTTGGCTATTCAGGCTGGGGAGCTTTTCAGCTTGATCGAGAAATTCAAGAAGAGTCTTGGTGGCTTGCTCCGTTGGATGAATCCTTGATTATGGATATGGAATATGACCATCGTTGGGAATGCATCCTTGATAATCTGGGTATCTCACCATATACAGCTTTGTTCACCAAAAGTGGTCATGTTTGATATTCTGATCCCTTAGATGTCCGTTAGCGTTGATAGCAAACTGGTAGTGAAATGCAATATCTTTTACAGGCTTTCCCAGGTACAGGATTGTCCCCTTCGAGTCCTCCCACCAATCAAAAACTATTTTTTTTAAGGAATGATCAAGGCCCTCCAAAACCGATTCCAATATCAAAAGCTCTACGTCCAAGCACCACAAAAACAGCCAACTTATTCTTTGTCGGCCGCTGACCTCTATTGACTCAATTGGCCTTCGCAGAGTGCTGTTAGAAATTTCCAACATATCTGCGAGTTGTTCCCACGTCCGAGGTTTGCCCGCTATCCAAGGACGCAACTCAAATCGAGGTGAGGCAAGATTTTCTAAAATTGTTTTTTTCGGATTTAACCCTGTTTCTAGTAGTCTGTTACTGTAGCATTGATCACGAACAGGGGTATCTATATTTCCCTTGTGGGGCCTTAGATTGGTTTGCAATAATCGCCATATGGTTTCAGACTGTTCAGGACGGACACAGTGTAAGCTTATCCGTTGCCCTCTTCGGAGAGAAAAGCTGACTTCAGATAGATCGGCTTCTTCATCTTTCACTCCATAAGAAACCCCCTTGAATTCGAGAACTACTGATTTCATTTTATTTTGCGCATGATCACGATCAATTGGTTTTTACCTGATTTAGAGGCAACAGCAACTGCCGGAGCAGAACTTTCAAAAATATTGAAACCCGGCTGTATAATAATGATGGACGGAGATTTAGGTTCGGGCAAAACAACTCTCTGCAAAAATATCTGCGCAAGTTTGGGGGTGCCAATAAATTTGGTAACTTCTCCCACCTATACCATGGTGAATATGTACTCTTACAATTCGGGAGTCATCCATCATTTGGACTTGTATCGTCTAGAGGATCAAAACGAACTGGAAGACTTCGATATAGAGGATTTAATTGCTGCGGATGGGATCACTTTGGTAGAGTGGCCAAAACTTCTAAGATCATTAGTTGGCCCTCAGGGAGTACTTAATATCAAAATCAATTATGTTTCAGATGGTAGCAGAGAACTCATCATGAGTAGCCACGATTCTCTATACGAAAGGTTGATGAATTGAAATCTCTCGTGTTNGATACNCTCTTTGAAAATTTAAGCCTGGGTCTACTCGAGGATCATGANCCAAGAGCNCTGCTTTANACTCAATGCNGGCGCCGTAACGCTCAAATCTTACTCACACAATTGCAGGAGTTGCTGAAAAATTTAAATTGGGANATCAATGATGTTNATGAATTGATCGTGAATCGTGGTCCAGGTTCTTATACAGGCGCTAGAATCGCTCTGAGTGTCGTTCGAACAACTGCGCAAGTACTAAAGCTGCCCATTCGTTGTGTAAATAGTTTGGAGGTTCTGGCTTTTCAAGTTGCACCTCAAATTGAGCCTTTCCCTGTAATGCTAAATTGTACGAGACAGGAAGTTTTCTGGACTTGGTTTCAATTTAATGAAAGCGGCTTTCCAGAAATGACCTCTGACATTGAACTCTCTGAACTTGAAGACCTCCCTGATGCAGTTTTAGGAAATCCAGTTCACCTGTTACAATTAGGGCAAAGAAGGGATTCGGAATTGGCTAAGCTAGAAAAAATTCCACTTCAGTACCCAGTTCCAGACGCTTGGATGATCTATCAGGCTGCCTATCTTGGGCAAGTCAAGGAATTACCAATTGAACAGGTTCAGCCACTTTATCTCAAGAAGGATGTTCAAACAAAGAGTTCAATTCGGTAGTGATAGTTTACCCAGTATCACTGTTGATTGATTCCCTGTGATGCCAGGAAAAGTAGTTGATTTACCCATTAGAAACTGATTCCCCAGCACTGCAAAACCAATTGCCTCTCTTGCCTCAGCAGGTTGGCCCAATTCTGAAAAATCTCGAAATTTAACCTCGGGTAATCTGTCCTGCATCTGTTTCTTCAGTTCCTTGTTGAACGACCCACCTCCACTTAAGAAAGACTCTTTGGCCAATCTTGGTAAATGATCCCTATAAGCTCGATTGATTGATTCTGCGGTAAAAGCGGTGAGTGTGGTCATTAGATCTGGAAGAGAAAGCCCTGCTGACTTAGCATCACTCAACCAGGTTCTCATCAATTCAGAACCAAATTCTTCTCGGCCAGTTGATTTTGGCGGTTTTAAATTTAGGTAGGGATGCTTCAGCCATTCATTCAGTAATCTATTATTCGCTTTCCCCTTTGCAGCCGTCTGACCGTCTTTATCATACAGTTCACCGGTGCCTGAGTGCTGCATGCCGATGTCCAAGAGAAGATTGGCAGGACCCGTATCAAATGCTAAGACTTTTGCCGAATTATCTGAACCTGGTAAGAACGTAAGATTACTAATTCCTCCGAGATTGTGAACAACCCTTTCAACCCCTATTTTATTGAAAAGAAGAAAATCAAGGTATGGCAATAGAGGGGCTCCTGTACCTCCAGAAGCCAAATCTTTCATGCGGAAATCTGAGACCACAGGTAGACCTATTCTTTGAGCCAATTGGTCGGCATCACCTAATTGCCACGTAGCAGACAACTGGTTAGGAAAAGTTTTTGGGAGATACGCCCTTAGTGAAGATTCAGGAGGTAGGTGAAGAACAGTTTGACCATGGCTAGCTACAGCGTCAATGGATTTTGGGTCAATATGCCATTCATAGAGTTGCTGGAGGACGATTTCAGCCCAGTGAGATCCTAGACCAATATGAAGCTGGCCAAGTTCAATGGCACTGACCTCCCTTGGATTTGTACAATGTTGGAGGCAATGTTGCCATTCTGCAGGGTAGGGGGGAGAAGCAAAGGCCTTTAAAGAAATTTTTGTAGACGAACCTGATCCACCTACTTCTACAAGGGCAATGTCCAATCCATCCAGAGACGTGCCTGACATCAGCCCTAACCATAATCTGGAAGATTTTTGGCGGACTTTCTCAAGGTGCTGCCAAGGATTCATTCAGGGAATTACCAAAAAATTAGAAGCGATTCTTATATTCTCTAAGCACTCGAAAAACAGATACTGGATTTAAATCAATATCTGGTTCCAATTCTCGTACTCTTTTTTGGATTTCTAACTCCTGAGTTCTCATAAACGGGTTCGTCGCAAGTTCTTGAGAAATTGTTGAAGGGGTTGTGAATTTCCCTTCAGTTCTTATCTTGCGAACCTTCTTCAAAAGCACATGAGCTTTATGGTTGCTTGGCTCCACGTTTAAGCTAAACTCCAGGTTTTTTTCGGTATATTCATGCCCAAAATAGAGTCGAGTTTCAGGTGGAAGTGACCGAATCTTTTGATGTAATGAAGAATACATGTCTTGAGGTGATCCTTCAAAGATCCGACCACAACCCGCAGCGAAAAGAGTGTCTCCGGTGAAGGCTGCATCTCCCCAAACATAAGTTATTGCTCCTATGGTATGTCCAGGATTGTGAATGATAAATCCATTTAAGGCCCCGAATCCGATTACCTGACCATCCTGTACCCCATCCGTTAGTCCCGGTATACGTCCTTCATCAGATTGATGACCAAAAATACGAACACTTGGAAACTCTTGTTGCAATTCTACATTTCCTCCGACATGATCCCAGTGATGATGGGTATTGAAAATGTAATCTAAGCCCCATCCTTTATCTCTCAATACCTTCAAGATAGGTTGGGCAGCCGAAGGATCTACGACACCAGTTTGTCCTGTTGATGGACACCGCAATAGATAAGCGTAGTTGTCTTTCAAGCAGGGAAGTGGAGTTACTTCAGGAGCTGCATTCATTTCGAATTCCTGGCGAACACACCCAATTTTTTATGAAATAAAATCTGATTCCAGTCAGAGTGTTCTCCTTTCATCTATGAAAACCCAGTGGAAAGTGAGAACCTCCCGGTTCATCATTCATTTCGGCATCAAGATGCACGATCTCAGTGGATTTTTTCTCTTGAGTACTTTCTACAGAGGTAACTCTGAATCCGTAGCGTTCATTGAGTACTACAATTTCTCCACGAGCAGTGACTCTCTGTCGAGCTGGGTTTTTGTCCACGACTACCATGTCAATGGGCTCCCCTAGTAGCTTATCAAACCCGATGGTGGATCCTTTGCGTAAACTAAGGATTTCGCGAATCGTCATATT
>PBZZ01000049.1 GCA_002730365.1 Deltaproteobacteria bacterium | reverse complement strand
TATGCAGGGATTGAAAGCATAGTGCTACGGAATGGAATCATTCTCCAATTTCCAACAGGATTCATTCGGGATGTTGCCACCTTTGCCCCCTACTTTCTGGATACTCGCTACTTTGGGACAGAACTCTACATCATGCAATACTATGAAATGGGCTTTACGCTAAGTGGCTGGGTCTTTCTATCTTCTTCGTTGACCTTTAATTATTTGGTTGCAGAGGAAGATAAGGCAAAAGGAACCAGCTTCCTGTTTCGGGCTCAGTTCTAAGGGCTTTTACAGTTAACAAAATCTAATTTTTCACGAGAGACGATGTCCTTTACCCTTGAACTAGGAACAACAGCTCCCGATTTTTCTGTTGTAGGAACAGACGGCCAGACTTATACCCTAGCCAACTTTGCGGAAGCCGCCACGTTGGTGGTGTTCTTCACCTGCAACCACTGTCCATTTGTCGTTGGATCTGATGAGCTCACAAGAGCCACTGCTGAGAAATTTCAGGACAAGGGAGTGGCTTTTATAGGAATCAATTCCAACAGTGAAAAGACCAATCCCACTGATGATTTTGATCAGATGGTCTTACGAATGAAGGAACACAACTTCCCGTGGATCTATGCGAGGGATGCTTCCCAGGAGGTAGCCTTGGCCTATGGAGCGCTACGGACACCTCATTTCTATGTTTTTGATGCGGATCGCAAACTGGTCTATTGCGGCCGGGGAGTAGACCAGCCAGGAGACACCTCCAAGGTGCAGGTGAATGACCTGGAGAATGCGCTGGCAGAAGTTACGGCTGGAAAATCGGTAAGTGTCCCCTTGAGCAATCCGATCGGTTGTAACGTCAAGTGGATGGATCAGGATGCGCACTGGATGCCAGCAGATGCCTGTGATTTGGTGTGAACCAGTGTCTTCAGATCTGCCGGGGAGTAACACATGACATCCAGGCCAAACGATCGCCTTTCTCTGACCGGAAGAACGGTATTAGTCACAGGAGGGGCCAGCGGTATTGGCCTGGAGACCGCAAAGGTTTTTGCTCAAGCAGGGGCACAGGTCGTGATCGGGGATCGCAACGAAGCCGCTTTACAGAAAGCTCAGGCTCAACTTAATGATCAGGGAATCTCCCTCGAGACTATGTATCTGGATGTGACCAAGGAAGATTCCGTTGTGGAAGTCATGAGGAAAGTAGCAACGTCGTGCTTTTTGGAAGTTCTGGTCAACTCTGCTGGAACGGGAGCCCGGATGGAAGCGACCGAGTTGCCTCTGGAGCGTTGGCAGGAAGTGCTCAATGTGAACTTGACTGGGACCTTCCTCTGCTCCAGAGAAGCTGCCAAAACGATGCTCGAGCGAGGCAAGGGGAGCATTGTCAGTGTGGCTTCGATCATGGGTTTGATCGGAGGTGGGGTCTATCCCAATCCTGCTTATCAAGCCAGCAAGGGAGGGGTGGTGAATCTGACACGCTCCTTAGCGCTGGATTGGGCTTCTCGTGGGATACGTGTCAATGCAGTCGCTCCTGCTTTCGTCCGAACCCCCCTGACTCAAAGTCTGCTGGAAGAAGATGGGATGGAAGAAAAACTACTGGCACGAACGCCACTCGGGCGGCTGGTGGAAACCTACGAAGTGGCAGATGCCATTCATTTTCTGGCCAGTGACGCAGCGGCCATGATCACAGGCCACACTCTTCCTGTCGATGGTGGCTGGGTGGCCCAGTGACACTATTCAATGACTTGACTCCGAAAAGGTATCGATGACAACCAACGCGCCACTATCTGCTGAAGCGATTCAACAATACCAAGAAGAGGGCTACCTAATCCCAGACTGTCAGCTACCAGAATCACGGTTGACCGAGTTGATGGAAGCAGTTGACCGTGTCTTGGTTAACAATCCGGAGGTGAGACCGGAGAAGCTGGTCAGTGTGCACATCAGTGGCTTGAACCAGGAGGGAGTGCATGGTGATGAGGCTTTCATGGAATTAGCCAAGGACCCAATGATCGTGGATTGTGTAGAACAGTTGATCGGCCCAGATATCATTCTGTGGGGATGTCAGCTCTTCTGCAAGCCTGGCACAGATGGGATGGAGGTGCCGATGCATCAGGACGGTGCCTATTGGCCGATCCGTCCTTTGGCGACTTGTACGGTGTGGGTCGCGCTTGATCGTGTGACCGCAGAGAACGGCTGTATGCGAGTTGTTCCTGGCTCACATCGACATCAATCGCTGACACATCAAAAGGAATCCCGAGAGGATCTTGTGCTCAATCAAAGTGTAAATGATGGTCGTATCGATCCAGAAAACACAGTCAGTCTGGAACTCGCACCAGGGCAGTTCTCCATGCATGACGTCCACTTGGTACATGGCTCCCATCCAAATCGCTCGGGCAAACGACGGGCGGGTCTGGCCATTCGCTACATGCCCTCCACCAGTCTGTTCAACCGAGACTTGATTGATACGGGCACTGGCTCCGGTTATCTGGTCAACTTTGCACAAAGACCTCTTTGGTTGATCCGTGGAGAGAACCGAGCTGGTAGCAATTTGAAAGTTGGTCACGCCTGAAATTCCTATATTCACTCTATACGCGTAACTATTTCTCTGCCTCTCACTCTTCCTTGCTTAGGCCTCAGCACTGAAACAATTCTTCCCTCTTCCTTGAAACCATGAACATTGGGATCTACATCTACGATCAGGCTGAGGTCTTGGATTTTTCAGGACCCTTTGAGGTGTTCAGCGTTGCCAACCGCCTTGCAAATTTGGATTGGAATATTTGGCTTGTGGCAGAAGAGGAAAGCCTTGTCGAAGCACGAGGGGTGTTCCAAGTGAAGCCTCATTATTCGATTCAGAATGTTCCTGAGTTAGATGTGTTGATCGTAGTTGGTGGGGTTCATTCTGATGAGTTACGTAAGACTGAAGTGATTAACTGGATCCGAAAGACTACTGAAAAGACTCATATCACTGCCTCAGTCTGTACTGGAGCTTTCTTAATGGCGGAAGCTGGCTTGTTGGATGGATTAGAAGTGACGACTCACTGGGAAGATATCTCAGATTTGCATAGGAATTATCCGAGGGTACAGATTCGGGAAGGTACTCGCTGGATTGAACAAGGAAAGCTGTTCACTGCAGCAGGGATATCCGCTGGGATTGATATGAGTCTAGAATTGGTTGCCCGATTGCTGACGCCGAGCTGGCTGAGCAGACTGCCAGGCAGATGGAGTATGCTTGGAATCGGACTACAAATTGAGAAGGAAGTTATGCACGAATTCTTCTTCTATCGAACTAATTAAAGAAAGTCGCAGTGAGATTGAGTCATTGTTTTCTTTTTCATGATCTCCATCATCTCATCAGGAGTCAATTTCGCTTTGAGTTCTTCAAAACATTGCTGATCCTTGGCGTAGGCAGGCTTAGATTTATCGATGGGATTGAATGTGATGAAGCCTGTGGCAATACCGATTCCAATCAGTGCTACCAACGAGGACAAAATGATAGTCGTCGTTTTTGTGTTTTTGTTCATAGGCCTCAGTAGTAGGAAGTAACGTTAGCAATCTCAAAAATATAGAGCACAAAAACATGCAGCAAGAAAACTTATTCTTTACGATAAAGCTTATTGTTTTTCACGACCATTGAGTCAACCTTGCCATTTTGATCCCGTTGAAAATAGACGGAAAATTCGCCTGAATAGATTCCTTGATGGCTGGGATCAACAAAATGATCAACTCCCACCTTGGAAAGTACAACAGGCCTAGCTAGCGGCATCCCCTCTCGCAGATTTAGCAAAATCAGGTTCTCTCCCATCTCTGTAACGTAGTAGTGCCAGTGGTGATCATCCGAATAGAGATTTTCATATTCAGCATATAACAGCGGCCTATCAAACGATTTAGGATCCATCAGTACTCTTCCGACCATTTCGTATAAATTCCTTGAGATGCTTTGGGAATGGTTGAAATAAACAGGTGCATCCACCGTATTGGAAAGGACAACGACTCCCAGTTTATTTTGATTATCCATCACCAATTCTGCAGCAAAGCCCATCAAGCCTCCGCTGTGCAGAACAAATTCTTTTTCTCGAAAATAACCAAGCCCTGTTCCACCAAGTTCTAGGGTGTTTGCAAGCAAAGCTAACGCAGTATTTAACCTTGGGTGAAGTTCAATGGGCAATGGTACCCATTGGACCTTCTGCATCTCAGACAAAGTGGCTCTTGCAAGGAGTGTTTGGTCCTCCGCGCTCAGTGTACGAAAATGCCAACTAATGAATTTAGCCAGATCCGTGACATTAGAAATGAGTCCGGAAGATGGCAATCCTAAGATATTCGCCATTTCTGGAAATTCATTTTTCAATCGCTGGTCTCCAACGATTCGGCTGTAGCCAATCACTGTTGTAGTTTCTGAATCTTTGGGAAAGCGAGTGGACTCCAGTTGTAGAGGTGTGAGGATGACTTCTTGGATGTACTGCTCATAAGACAATCTGGAGACGCGCTCTACGATCAATCCACCAAGGTTCATGGCTAAGTTGGAGTACTTATGGATTCGATTTGGCGGGAACAACAAAGATTGTTGGGCAAATCCCTTCAAAAATTCATCAAGGGCCAACTCTTGATTCTGACCTTTTTTATCTAGGAGAAAATTGGGATTGGTGGGTAGACCCGTAGTGTGAGTCAAGATGGACTTGATAGTGATGTCTTCTACAGAATGACCATTTGTTTTGATTGCTCTAAGCTCAGGAATTATTTCAACTACAGGAGTATCTAAGAAAATTTTCTTGCGCTCTACTAGCTGCATTAAGGCAATACTAGTAAAAAGCTTTGTAACAGAAGCGATTTGATAATTGGTTGAAACAGTTGCTGGAGATTTTTTTTCAAAGTCAGAAACTCCAAAACCTTTTGCATAAATGATCTTTTGGTTCTGAACAAGACTGACTGAAATTCCTAGTAAGGCTTGATCACTCATTAAGGTGTTCAACCAGGCTTCAAATAGTCGACTTCTTGATTGAAGCAACTCATTGGATTGTGCGTGTATAGTAGCAATTGAAGCACTAATGATGATGATTCCAATGAGTATAAAATTTAAGGATTTTCGGATTTTTGAAGACTCTTTAAAGATTGAAATCATTATCAAAAAACTGAATGTAAATTTATACTCTTGATCACTCTTAGACTGCAGTATTAACGATTTTTCAAATGGTAGTTTTTGAAGTTCAAAAACCTAAGAAATCACCTCTCGGTGTTGATTGTAAAAACCTTTCAAGTCGATTTCAAGAAGCTACCGCTGGGCCTGATTGTTCACTTATTGATCCTGGTTTTGGGACAGTCCTGGGGACAAAAAAATCAGGATCATTGGATTGCTTCCACAAGGCAGGGATGATCTCACGATAAGCTTCCATCATATTCCGATAAACGGGGGCTGTATCGGCTTTCATCTCTTCATGAAGAGCAGGGAGTGCGTGGTATGGAACCATCGGGAACATGTGGTGTTCCACATGATAATTCATGTTCCAGTAGAGAAAACGAAAGATAGGATTCATGTAAACGGTGCGCGTGTTAAGACGATGATCAAGAACATCCTCAGCCAGACCAGCATGCTGGGTCAAACCAAAGACTATGTGGAGCCAGGTTCCATATACACGCGGCAAGCCGATCAGCATTAATGGGAGCCAACTCTGGTAGATCACACTAGCCGCAGCAGTCAGTCCATAGACCATGATCCAGACACGGGCCACATTGTAAACTTTGTGTCGTTCCATCTCTGGGATGTAGTCAGCCTCCTCAGCAGTCAATTGTCCAAAAGAATGTAGGACTGTCTTTGCCAGAGAGATTGGAACATCGATCAGTCCAAAGAAATTAAGGAATAGTCGAAACAGCCGAGCAGGACGACCAATGGCAATTTCAGGATCACGACCGACGACGATTGTGTCTGTGTGATGGCGGGTGTGGGACCAACGCCATCCAGTGGGACTACGCATAATCATGAAGCAGGCGAGTTGATACACAGCTTGATTCATCCACTGGGTGCGAAATGCGGTACCATGACCACACTCGTGCCAACGTGAATCCGAGGCACTGCCATAAAGAATTCCATAAACAAAAAAGAAAGGTACACACCACCAGGTTCCCCAGAAATACACACCAAATCCACCTGTCAGCATAAGCAGGCCCAACCAAATGGCTGTATCTCGAATCGCTGTTCGATCTGAGCGACGCATCAATTTCTTCATACGTTTGCGAGGGATAGGCGTAGCGTACTAAGTTTCGGAGGCCAGTCCTTTGTCTTTGGCTTTTTGGGCTCCTCGTCCGATAAGGCTGTAATCTCGGGGGATAGTTGTACTCGCCATGGTTTCAGATCTGATAAGGATTGATTGGAGAAGAAACGTAAGAAGGAAATGTTTGCGCATTTATAGCGGTTCAGGGATCAGAGTGCAATGCCCTGTAGCTCACTTACTGGAAGGAAATTCCATCAATTTGAAGGAATGTGAGTTCACCAGATGAAGGAGCTAGCCTGCTTGCCCAGTACCGTAACGGTTTCTACTCGTGCACAAGGGCGTTGAACTGCATTATAGCAAACCACTGTGACTGTTCGCACCCACTATGCCTGCTCGCTCATACAGTCTTTGTAAATGCTGGGTAGCTGCATTGGCTGTGAAGTTTGAGTTCTTCTGTGTGCAGAATAGGTAGTGATCTCTGCTACTGTGGCAAAGCTCTGATAGATATCGCTTCAACTGCTGCTACATCTGGCGCGGCACCAAGATGCACCGTGCTCGTTTGGACTTGGTCACTGCTGCTGCCAGAGCTATTTCTGCTTTCACTGTACGCTGCTCATCCACTGTATCTGCGATTCTCGGTGCTGCTACCTCTCTTGCACGCAGTCCATACCAGTGTTCTAGCATCAACGGTTTACCGTCCTGCGCCCATCGAATGGAGCATAGCTTTTATGCATACCTACGATCGTAGGTATATTCTAGCTTGTCTATCTGCAAAAATTATAGATAAATAAAGTTTAATCATAACCATCATAAGTTAAAAAATAATACGATAGTACCCAAACAACGATCTCTAAGTAGTTAATAAGGTTTGAATAGTGAAAAAATACTTAAAAAAATTACACTCAGTGATCCTTTTTATTTTATTCTTATTATTTAATACTACATTGTCTTTCTCACAAGAGAAGATAGATAGACCAGTATACCAGCTAGAAAATGAGAACCTACAAACGATACCACATAGTTATTTTCAATACTTAGAGGGCGTTGACCACACAATTCCATTTAAAGAATTAAAATCTGGAAAATGGACAAAAAATATGAAAACTACACAATCATTTTACAATGGTTACTGGATAAAAATTGCCGTATACAACAGCACAAAAAATGAGGTCATGGGAATCCACCATAATTTCAATTTCGAAAAAAAANTGATCTACGAAAATAAACTTGGTTTAAAAANNTTTAATTTCTTAGATTCGGAACAAAAAGANTATAAATATAAAGANGAAAATCGTATCTGGTTTGATTATAAAATTCGAATGCCNATTGGAGAAGTTACTGAAATATACAGTTATTTTCGCAGTCAGCCACTAGATAGAGTAAACTCAAGAAAAGGTGGTCTTGATAAAATCAGTATTGGTACATGGAAGGAAATTGAATTTGCTGAAAATTTTAGAACTTCAAGATATCTAATCACTATTCCTGTCTTTCTCTTTTTCGCAATATATTTTTTAATGTTTTACTTAGTTTCAAGAGATAAAAATTATCTCTGGATTTCCATTCTACTTTTTGTTTTTTCATTTCAAGGCGTCGCATTTTCATCTAGTTCATACTTTGGCTATAGGTTCAACTATATGTATGGACCTATGGGTTTAGCAATAGTTTCTGCAGTAGTGATTCAGTTTTTTAGAAACTTGTTACTCTTGAATCAGAAATACCAAAAACTAGATATAATATTTCTTTGGACAATAAGAGCTTATCTGTTCTTGGTAATAATTTACTTTTTTGACTCCTTACAATATCCAGGAGGAGAAATATATAAAAATTTAATTAAATACCCCTTTCCCAAATATGGCGTAGGTACTATCCCCATATTTATTGCATCAATTCCAGTTGTTATAGCAAGTCTTACTTCAGTTGTAATTTCTGGAATAATGTGGAGAAACGGAGACAAAGCCTCTGGCTATCTGATTATTTCTTTCTTGATACCAGTTGTCGGTGCATTATCACAACTACCTCGATTTTTAGCTCCTGATATTTTTAATGAAAGCTATGTTATTGAAAGGTTTGTAGTGTCAATTCCAGGTTTTGCGCTTCTCTTCATTCCAGCAACAATCGGATTGGCTCTTGCGCAACGTTCCAATGATACAAAGCAAGTATTTCTTGATAAACAAATTGAATTGAATGAATCATTAGAAAAAAGGGTACAGCAAAGAACCTACGAACTTACTAAGGCTAATCAAACAATAACTGAAAGTATTAATTCTGCTAAAGCGATCCAAAATGCCATACTCCCAGAGATTGATGCTAAGGTTTGTGGATTCACTGAATTTGAATACGTTTGGGAACCTAGAGATATTGTAGGAGGTGATTTCTACTGGATTGGTCAAAAAGAAGACTGGACAAGTCTTATTGTTGCTGACTGCACTGGTCATGGAATCCCAGGTGCTTTTATGACACTGGTCTCAAGTACTCTTTTAGGCAGAATCTCATATTTGAAAGACTTAAGTAAGCCTGATCAGATATTGAGTCATTTGGATGAATTACTCGAAGAGACCTTGAGGTATAAAGAAGGAGGGGACACTAGTTTTGGTTTAGATTGTGGTATTATTTGTTTCTCTCAGAAACATAATCTTTTGCGCTATGCTGGTGCTAAGACCAATCTCTATCAAAAAATTGATGAAGAGGTAATTGAAATTAAGGGCGATAAGAAAAGTTTAGGTTATGAAATGAAAGAGCACCCAATTGAATTTAAGGTTACTGAACTTGATACAAGTCAGCATTCATCTTTTTTCATATTTTCTGATGGAATTACAGATCAGGTGGGAGGAAAGAAAAAACTGATGTATGGGAAGAAACGAGTGATTGCTCACATTAAAGAAGCAGTTGATGTCCAGTCCGCCGTCAACAATATTGTTGCTGACATCAATCAGTACCAGGCAGGACACAAGAGGAGGGATGATTTAACGCTGTTTGGGTTTGCTGTCTAAATTCATACCCATAACCGTGTGAACACGATTTAATTCATATCGACTCCACAGTCCTTCGCATCTGCTCATCATTCACATCAATGTAGCGCTGGGTTGTATGAATGCTGGCATAGTAGCATGCCAGCATTGCTAGCAAAGGCACCCTCGCTTGCTGCTACAACAAAATAGACCAGAAAAGAGATTCAAATTTGGAGGACTTGTAGACAATGTGGCAATAGCACCACCGAATTTGGGAGTGCCTATTATCATTCGAATGACACGATCAGCACAGCAGGCTATGCTGAAATTTCTCTCTACTCACCCTGTCGTTTCTCAAATCGTGTTAACACGATTTAGATGGTGATTGCCAACTGTATCCTCTCCAATTAACTACTCAACCCATTCGCTTCCGATCTCCTAGCCAATCCTGCCAAGCCACCAGCCTACCGGTTGCCCATCTCCTAAAGTGACCACAAGTTTGTATGCGAACACTTGCACTAGGAGGTGCCATACAACTGCTGAAGTCACTCAAGCTCGTCCACTACAAGCACCCAACGCAATTCACGCCTTCATCGTCGACACAAGTTGTTAGCCAAGTTGGCTGAGCAGATACAGTTGGCACAAGACTGTTCCTATCAATCTACCAAAACCCAATACATTGCTGACATTGAAGGTAAGATGACTCTCGTTCAGCGTAGTGAACGTATCCAGCGTTGGTGGACTTTGTTTAATGCACATCTGTTACACACTGGGAATTTTTGTCTGTTAGTAATTGAAATTAAGTATGAAAAAACCAGAGCTTTGTAGTCGTAAAGCAGTGGGGGATTGGAGTGATGCGTAATCTGGATCACACTGGTCTCCCGGTGGGCACTGATCACCAGAATTTGTTTAGGTGCTTCCCAGTCCTGAGAGAGCTGCCACAAATGCTGAATCAACTCTATATGATTGGGATTGCCCAGCAAGGGTAGGGAGCCTCCCCATGTGAGAGGAAAACGACCTGAGTCATTTACTGAGTCAAGGAGATGGGTGGAGTTTGTAGATCAGTTCTTCAAGAGCTTCTTGAGATTCAGATTGGGATCGGAGAGTTCAACTGGATTCATCGTTTTTTGAACAGCAATCAACATTTCGGCCAGACGAATATCTTTGGCGACACTGTTTCCAGTTCCTACTCCAGCTGCCGAAACTAACCGTTCCTGATCATTCAACCCGAAATAGATCGTCACTCCATCCGGCCTGGTACGTGGAATGACTCGCTTTGCAAAAGAAGGGAGTCCTACCACCTGCAAACTGAGTTCAAACTGATCACTCCAGAACCATGGGACAGCGCTGAATTCCTTCGTTTTCCCCAAAAGATTCTGCACAGCACACTCTGCTTGATCTCGGGCACAACGCCACATTTCTAAGCGCATACGCTGCTTCTCATATAAAGGATGAGGAAAGGAACAACAGTCACCTATCGCATAAATATCTGGATCTGAGGTCTGCAGGAAAGCATTGACAGAAACCCCATTCTCTATATCTAGGCTTGCTGCTTCTGCCAAAGCAATCTCAGGGACAGCCCCAATACCAGCTACGACCAAATCACCAGTAATGGACTCTCCGTTCTTCAATTTAACAGTGTAGCCGCTTTTCAGAGCCTGGATATGATCCAGTTGGACATCACATCGAATCTTTACACCTTGCTGCTTGTGTTCAGAGGCAACGGCCTCCGCTACTTCGGGCGGTACGGCACGTCCAAGGATTCTTGGCGCCATCTCTAAAACGGTTACTTCACAGCCTACCTTTCGAGCACTGACCGCCAATTCCAATCCAATGAAACCAGCTCCAATCAGAATCAAGTGTTTGCCTGGAGCGAGCAAGGAACTCAACGCAAGGGCCTCATCCAGATGTCGTAAAACAAGAGCGTGCTCACTTCCAGTGCAGGTCAGTCTGCGAGCGCTCGCTCCCGTGGCAAGCAATAATTTATCGTAGGAAAACCACTCATCGTTTTGGATTCTGAGCTGATGAGATTGACGGTCGATGTTAGCGACCTGCCTACCCTGTAGAAATTTGATGTGGAGTTCTTGCAGCTGCTCGGCAGAAGACAATAAGGGAGGCGAAACGCCTTCGTTGATTACAGACTTGGAAAGAGGAGGGCGTTCGTATGGTGTGTGTGATTCCTGGCTGATCAAAATGATCTCACCATCCCAGCTGCGTTCTCGCAAATGAAGGGCAGCTCGCGTACCGGCCTCACCTGCACCAATTATCGTGAGTGACTCCATCAGGCTCCCTTTGCTTTACAAGCTGATGAATACCTGGCCGTTTTCTACCTTCACAGGATAAGTCTGTAGGTTTACGCAAACAGGAGCTCCCAATGCACTACCATCGGTGTAGTCAAACCTACCGTTGTGTTTTGGGCATTCGATGACATTGTCCATCACGAGACCATCTGCCAGATGAATTTTTTCATGAGTACACAAACCATCGGTAGCGTAGTATTCATCATCTGTGGAACGATAAACTGCAAACGTTTGATCACCGTGATCAAAACGGATCACATCTTCTTCTTCAATATCATCATCAGCACAGACTTGAACCCATTTTGTCATTATACCTCCATAGTAGGTATGTTATTAAAATTCGTAATTTCAATATATTATCAATCATTGTGTGAGTCCTTGAACACGATGATAAATCAACATACTCAGTAAAAACTAATCAAAAACTACGATTGGAACCTTAATTTGAGCCCAACATAAATTACTGTCTAGCGTCAATTGCGCTTCTGCGTGTCTCTTTCCTTGAAGCAGCTAACCCCGCCACAAATCATCAATTTATTAGCTTCTACAGACTGTCAAACAGTTCTAGCATACCAAGCACCTCTCAGCCTTTGTGTTCAGTTCCATTGCGCTCTTCCCTCTTTGAAAAACTCAATAGGTTTGCTGCCGGAGCGTATGGTCTACTGTACCTTGTCATCAGCAGCAGTAAACCAGCGAGATCTAACACGCTTGCGTACTTTCACACGAACTCTGTTGCCTAATACGTCAGTTGTTAGCTTTAATTTCGTGGGTCTAAATCAGTATCCTGTGCAAGTACGATCTGCTCATCCAGCTTGTCCAGTTGCTTGCAACGATGATCAAGCAATCGACGTGAACGATGACACGATGCGGAGCGTTTGTAAGCCGACTAAGTAAACAGAACGAACAGATGAGCATGAAGGACAAGTTTGGCAGAAAAAACTATACAATTGATAACATGGGGATTATTTGAAGAAAATTTTTGTTAACGGCCCAGTCCTACGAAATAAATTGCCCCCAAATTGCGTGTCAACTAACTAATGAATGGAAACATTCACGACACAGAAAATTTTTGATAAAATTGACCACAAGGAGAAAGCGATATGTTTATGAAATTACTCGTTCTGTGTGCTACTGCAATGACTTTAGTTGCTGCAAGTACGATTGCAGCCGATGCGAGTCGGGTGAGACTGATGGTTCCAATACAGACGTCTGACACAGCTTCATAAAATGCCGGACAGAGTGGCCAGATAGCGTTTCAGCTTTTGGTTACAGCTTGCAATATGTCCATTCTTCGGGTGCAGGAATCAGCTATACATCCTCAACCTTGAAAAAAGAATTCAGCAGTTCAGAAGAAGAATGGCCAGACGCGACTTTTATTGATTTGTCCTAAACATTCGGTGTTGAAATGACCGGACAAATTGCCATTGGCATGCTCACTGGTCACGGAACTGTTACTTCTGGCACTACATCTTATCCACTCGCCGAAAAGTCGGGTAGTGCATTTGGCATAACTGGTGGTTGAGATTTCGGTGGGTTTGAAGTGTTACTTGGCTATCGCTCTGAAACATTAGAAGTAGAACTGGAGGCGGATCCTGGCAAAAGCTATGACGCTAGTCGAACGTTGATCAATGCTGGGCTTGGTTTCACCTTTTAAGAATTTTTAAGAGCTGCGCAAACTGTTTTACACAACTCTTATCCTTATCCTGCCTCTGACCACAAAGCTAAGCTCATTTCGTAATCATCAAAACTCACTTGCATTCATCCTTTACGCTAAACAACTAAGACTTTCAAACACATAGCTCCGGTTGCCGTTTCACAAGGTTGGAAAAGCAATTTTCCATCGCCCAATCCCGTACCATACAAATTCAATCGGTCGACGTTGAGACGTTTCCTCACGATATTAGTCTCCCCTTATTGTGGCCAGCAATTCTTTTGCTCCTCCATCATCTGTAAGACGACCTCGCAGGTAGCCATTCATGATTGAAAAATTGGCCTTGGGTTTTCTCAAGCTTATCCAGATCATGAGTTGGCCAATTCCATAAGCCCACAGCAAATCCCATTTCCGTCAACTTGCTCACATGCCACTCGATCAGCTTATCTTGCCAGAGCATTTTGGCACAGACTGCCAGTGGGAATTGATAGGGCATATTTTTGCCTTTGATTGGCTTTTATAAGGACTGAATCAAGAAATCGTTTCAGCCAAACTTTTCTCACACTCTGGCCTGACTGAGGAGAGTGCGAAACGCTGAGTTGGATTCTGAAAGATGTAAACTGAACTTGATTTCTTGGGGTCTTGAAGCTGGCTTCTTTCAATGCTGAACAGCTTCGGGAGTCTTAGGCCTCAGTCCCGATCGAACCATGGATTCCCAACACTGAATCGGTGATGAATTGAGAATCGTTTCGAGATCCTTTCTCAATTCAATGATGGATTTGGAAGGAGCTTCCTCACAAACTCTCAAGTGTGCAAGTCTGCTGAGTGCATCCATTGCGAAACCAACGGAGATTACATTCCGGTCTTCTTGGATGATTTTCTTAAGTTCCTCTATTAAAAAATCTAGATTATCACAAAGTACCTTCTCTCCGTGAGAGCAGAGCATCACTAGTGTCCATAGGACGTTCTCACGAACTGACGAGCGGACAGGTTCAAATCTCTCGATCCCAAAATCAATTCCCGTTCCCTCACAGACATCACACTCATCCGTTGGTCTTACAAACTTGATGTTTCTTTTTTGTACACGATCCATGGAGAGCCGATTCTCTTCCTGTTGAAGACTTTGGATGAGAGCCTCGATACATTTTGGTATCCACTCTAATTCTTGTCCCGATGCAATCGTACGTCTACCGAGGCACCCCAAGGAACCCGCAGCAACAGAACGCACATATTTTGATGAATCCTCTAGCAAACATTTCTTGACCGTACTAAAGATTTCTTGGTTTAGGGTACTCACCTCACCCAATCCGTAGACACCTGCTTTACGCAACCATTTAGTTGGTGATTTGATTGCCTCTAAAAATACATCTTCAGCTGCATTACCTAAGGCAACAAGGCCATAGGTACCAGCTCTTCTGACACTTTCGCGTTCATTTAAAAGCGCTTTTCGCAGTAGCTCCTTGGCAAGTACGGGATCTCTGATTGCTGCAAGTTCGTAAGCTGCCCCAATTCGGATTGGTTCCTTTTCATCGCCTTTTTCCAGAATCTGCTCGAATAGTTGTAAGGTCTCTTTTTGCAAATATTCATTAGATTGGTGCATCTCTTTTGTTTTTGGGGCTGGAGGTCCACCAGTGTCCAGCCAATGCTTTTGGTAACGCCAGATACTCTTGATTCCAGAACTGACCTCACTCAGATCAAAGCCTGTAAGGGGATCCACACTTTCCTGACACCAGTCCACTTCTGCTGAGTCTGTCCCCGAAGGCTCGTTTGTGCGATAAATCCAGAATCTCCACATAAACCTTGGATTTTCTGTCCATTGGCGCCAATCATCTCTTCGATGATTCCCACGATGGAAAGTGTTGTGAGAATAGAGAAGGATACTCCCCGCCCTCAGTGGGGCAACTTCAAAAACACTGGTCAGTGGCCAGTTTAGCCCTGAAACGGCTTCCACCATCCTTCGGTCGTGCTTGGTTTTGCGCTGAATGATGTCTTCCAAAGTGTATTTGGAGTCAGGCCCACTAACGGGTATGCTCTCCAAGCCCTCGATTAAGTAGCCAAAGTCAATGTGGTCAGCTCCTGCAAAGTTGTCGTGGTTCTCCTCATGGTTGAAGGTCCAGTAGTGGCTGAACGGTACAATGGCTGTTGGTCCCATCTCTAATGCAACATCTTGTGGGTAGTACAGCATCTCAATTTGGATCGCTTGGTGGTGTCTCTGTTTTCGGGCATTGTAAGGAGCATTATCGTCTTTGTGCCAGTGTTGGTCACGAGCTCCGCTGGTGAAGGGGGCATTATGAATGAACGGCACAATCGCCCAGTTTTTGCCGACAAGTTGATCGCAGGCAGCGACTAATCCAGGCGCATCCAAGATATCAAAAATCTCCGGAATGACTTCAGGGGTGATGCGTTGCTGATTCTGAACCGCTTTCTTTTCTTTTTCGTAAATTCGTTGATGGATCTCCGACGGGATTCCTAGACTGTCTGGACAAAGAACGGCGACCCCCCTGCTCGCAAACTCTTGAATAAGATTTTCTGCTTTACTGCAGGTGATTGATTCAGTAGTTCGTTGTTTGGAAATCAAGTTATTCAACCTCTGATGAGAATATTTCTGAACTATTAAACAACAATATGTTTAAATGTTTAATTTCCTAGATTAATTAATAATCAAAAGCTAGATTAGGACTGGTTGAAAAGTCGAAGCAATAGACTCTGAAAAAGTAGCTAAGCTGATGTAAAGTTTCTATCACTGGCGCACTTCACCAACCCAGTCAGTGAGAAAATCCGTGGGAAATATTACCCAGCACAGATGTTTCTAACATTTCAGTCTCGTATTTGTTTACCCCCTATGAGGGATTTGTATGGCACCTGCAGATTTTCGCCGTTGGAGGAGGATTTTGGTCTAGAGTATTCTGATCGGTAGCACGGTGTAGTTATTGGGCTTGGTCAGTTTCTAGAAACCTGAACTATTCTCCTCTCTGTACAGTATTATTGGTCTTTGAGTATGCTAGATGATTTTAAGGTATCTCTGAGACAGTTCCTTTGCAACATTGGGTATTCTGAAATAGCGAAGCTACCGGGATAAATGATTGTTACGTCATCAGTTAACCAGCCTTGATACTGATGCTCTTTGTTTGTTTTAATTAAGTTTGCTCAATTACCGTATTTCAACTAACAGTGAAAATTAATTTTTGTAAGCCACAATGTGAAAAAACAGATTATTTAATAACAAAGAATTATATGCAGAAACAAGAACGTTTAGATCCAGGTTGGGCTTGGACCAAAAAATATAATATTGGTGCTGGAGTGAAAGTAGAGGACACCATCTACACATCTGGACTGGTAGCCTTAGACAGTGATGGCAATATGATTGGTGAGGACGTTTACACTCAATCTAGCCAGGTTTTCAAAAATATTGAGAATTTACTAGTTGTTGCTGGGGCAACGATGGCTGATGTAATCAAGATCAATACATTCCTTAACGATATGTCCCAATACGGAGAATTCAGCAAAGCCCGCAACGAAGCTTTCCCAACTGGAGTGCCGGCGAGTGCTTCCNACTCTATTCCCGCACTTGTGCTTCCCTCTTTNTTGGTTGAGGTTGAAGCCATTGCGATTATCGGCNGTGGTAGTTGAAGCTTGCATACTTTGCTAAAGCCTACCAGGGAAACCCAGTCACTAGGTTCCCACTCGACTCCCGTACCTAGAACATACCCCCAGAACTATCTTCACACTACTAACCAATTTTTACGTCCAATCATCTAATTGAGCTTGATTGCATAATTTGATTTGGACTTTACTAAGCCTACTGCTGAGATTATTTCTTTTTTTTGTTAAATTCTAAAATTATATCAAATTCAAATTGAATTTTAGATTCACTATCCTCGCTTTTTTCTTACAAGAAATTAGCTGTGACTACCGCCCAATTAGGATCACGAAAGAAACTTCGCAATTTTTTTGGTTTCAAGACGTTCATCAGTGGTTTAGCCAAGCAAGGCACTTCCACACTGACAGTTCTGTTCGTTTTGTTCATGGTGCACTCAATCCATCTCCTTTGGGCATTATTCTTAAAGATTTTTTGAGAATAAATGATTAAAAGCTTCACGATCCACACTGATAGTTTTAGCCTTTTGAGATTATGTTCGGCAGCTTACAATTATCTATGGCTCCTTTTGGGTCGCTCTTAACCATAGCAGTTGAAGTCCGATTGCCCTGACTAAGTATCACAGCTGGTCGAAGCCCATGAGTTTCTCCTCGACGTGACCAAAATATTTTAAGTAGTAGCACACTTCCCTTGATCTAATGCTCTTCCCATTTCCTCTTCCTTTTGATGAAAAGCCACACCGCTGGACTATGGGATTACGCCCACTAGCCTTGGAAGACTGGCTCTGGCTAGATGAACGGTACGAAACAGAAATTGCCCTGAGGCGACAATTGCTCGATCAGCGGCATGATGAAGTGTTTCAAATCCGCCCTGAAGCAGAGGTCGCCAGTTCGGAGGTACTCGAACTGGTTCTCGCATTTCTTGAAAAACAGCACCCGGAGCGCTTTCAACAGATTCAAGAAGACAAGAGTCTGGCACCTGGGCAAACCACTTTTGAAATGGCTGCTAGAGCGCTGCATCCACTTGAACTCGCTGGACGATTGGTTCAGGAAGATCTGTGCGTGATGCAGGCCGCGCCGGAAGATGCTGAGGATGCTGGAGAGTATCGACTGACCGCAGCGGTACTTTGTTTCCCTACTCGCTGGAATCTTCGGGAAAAGATCGGACACCCGATGTCGGAAATCCATGAACCAGTACCGGGCTATCAGGAGCAGATCAACGCCCCAGTGAATCAGTTCATGCGACGCCTGAAACCTGAAAAAACGATGTGGCGGGTTAACTGGAGCCTGAATGAGGATCCGACACTTTTTCAGCCAGGTAGCCATGGATCAGCAGAGGCCGCATCCCACCTTACACCTGAGAATGCAGGGGCAGAAGTATTTTTAAGATTGGAACGTCAGACTCTACGCCGACTTCCGCGAACGGAGGCGATCCTCTTCACCATCCGAATTCTCCAGTGTCCTTTGGAGCAATTGAATGTTTCGGAAGCCCACCAGCTAGCCCAGACTCTTCGTCACTGGCCTCATGACCTGCGAACCTATAAGTCTTTTCCGGTCTACGGACCAGCGGTACTGAGCTACCTGGACGGGAGGACTTGACTCATGAAGGGAATTCAATGAAGTGGATGTCCGAAAAAATCTGTGATTTAAACATAAACGTAGATTAGAGCCGGTCTTTTAAGGATTCTTTTTGGCGAAGAACTCTCCATCATACCCAGATTAGCCAATTACCACGCTTTATTGTCTGCCTAGTCATTCTCCCAAATAAAATCACCTTAGATTATAGTTCACTCATAACGTTTTATTGGAGTGACAAAGTTTAGGTCGTTGAGTCTTTTACGGTCATCAACTGCTGAACAAAGTCTACTAATAGTTCGATCAAGTAATCTCCAATCCAACAGTAATTATTTAACCCCAATCGCATCACCCCTAAGATATTGATCTTTAAACATAAGGATTGTCTCTCCCAAGCTGAATCTATCTCCAAGCCATCCAAGGAACATTAGTAGCTAATCCGAGCAAGTTTTGTTGAAAAACCTAAAGGGAGAAGCCGGATTAACGAGCTTTGTCTAAAATCCTTTTGACTTCGGCCAATTCGTAGTTCAGTGCAGTGTAACGGGTCAGAGTGCCTACTGTCCGAACAGCTTGATCGACAGCCTCCGAGGTGCCAATCAGCACAAACAACTCTTTGCCTCTCGTCATAGCGGTGTAGAGTAGATTGCGTTGCAGCATTAGGTAGTGGTGTTGGGTTAATGGAAGCAAGACGGCTGCATATTCACTTCCTTGGGACTTGTGAACAGAGATCGCATAGGACAGTTGCAGTTGATCCAATTCACTGGCTGTGTAGGGAACGATGGTATGTTCAAATTCTACCCTGAGTTCTCGAGTCTCGGTGTTGACCTCTCGAATCTGGCCGGTATCTCCATTGAAGACTTCCTTATCGTAGTTATTGACCTGCTGCATCACCTTGTCGCCGACTCGAAACTGCCACTGCTTAAATTCAATCCCTTTCCCAGTTGGATTGAAAACCTTTTGCAGGCGTTGATTCAGATGAATGGATCCTGTTAACCCACGATGCATGGGAGTGAGTACTTGAACCTGATTCAGCGGATCAAAACCAAAGCGCTCAGGAATCCGTTCGGTACAGACACGGAGTAGTTTATCAACAATTCGCTGCGGATCGCCTTCCTGCATGAAGTAGAAATCTCTTAATTCGCTTGAATTTAGAGGACCTTCCAAATCTGGAAGATCACCTTTGCGGACTCGGTGGGCGTTGAGAGTGATCAAGCTGTCCTGGGCCTGTCGAAAGATTGTCTCTAAGCGTACTACTGGTACCTGTTGCGAAGCAATCAGGTCCTGAAGAATCGCTCCTGCACCAACGGATGGTAACTGATCCACATCGCCAACCAAGATCAGACGGGAAGGAGAAGGAATCGCCTCCAGCAATGCATCCATCAGTAAGGTATCAATCATCGACGTCTCATCGATGATCAACAGTTCATATTCCAAAGGGTCGTCCTGATTGCGCTGAAATCCTTGATTACCGGCTTCCAATAGACGGTGAATGGTTGAGGCAGAATGTCCCGTGGCTTCTGAGAGCCGTTTGGCCGCCCTTCCTGTGGGAGCTGCCAGTGCGGTTTCAGGAATTTGTGGCAACATCAACTCCAGGATGAAGCGAACAATCGTTGTTTTACCTGTTCCTGGACCGCCGGTGAGAATCAGTACCTTGTGTTGCAGGGCTGACTGGATTGCCTGATGCTGGACTGAGTCCAGGCGCAAGTCGAGCCGTTCCTGGCATGCGTCAAGGAGTTCTGTAGAAGAACCAAAATTGGTCAGTGCAGGACTCTCCAGCAAGCGAAACAGGTTTTCAGCTATCCGCTGTTCTGCAAAATAAAAACGTGGTCTGGAGAGCAACGACTGATTCCCACCCGTTAGGTGAACACCGTCGCGGCCTTTGAGTTGTCGCTCTTGTAAGAGATGATCAATCGCCTGTCTGGTGCGTTCTTCGGGTAGGTGCAATTCCGTGCAGACTTTCTCCAACAGCAACCCCTGAGGCAGACAGGTATGGCCCTGTTGTGCTTGCTGCTCAATCACATAAACTGTACCGGCAACGGCTCGTTCCAACGAATCAGCAGCAAAACCAAGCTTGCGAGCGATTGCATCTGCAGTCAGGAATCCAATCCCTGGCAACTCCGTCAATTGGTAAGGGTTTTCCCTCAAGACTTGAATGCTGTTCAGGCCATAGCGCTGAAAAATTCGCTGGGCTTGAGCGTTGGAAACTCCAGCTCCATGCAGGTAGGTCATCACCTCGCGTAGTCCTCGCTGTTCTTCCCGTGACTCATGCAAGACTTCCAATTGTTTGCGAGTAAATCGTGGAACTTCCTTCAGCAGGCGCTCAGGCTCTTCGTCGATCACCCGAAAAGTGTCTTCTCCAAAAGCAGCAACAATTCGCTCAGCGGTCTTTTTGCCAATACCAGAATAAATGCCGCTAGCAAGATAGCGCTGAATTCCATCCAATGAAGAGGGCAACACGGGCATTGCCTCCTCTACCAGAAACTGGCTACCGTAGAGGGGATGCTGTTGCCAGCGCCCTTTGAGTTGCAGGGTTTCATCTTCATTGAAGCCACTAAGGGTGCCCTTAATTGTGACAGGCTCATTCTGGCCCTCAACCTGAAAGCTTGCGATCACAAAACCGCTCTCAGCGTTGTGGTAAATGATACGTTTCAGCAGACCTGTCAATGTCGATGCAGTTTCAGCGGTCAGCATGTTTGGCGGGGAAATGAGCTGGGCTATTTGCCCAGAAAAAAGTGCGGAGGAAGCGTTTATTCGCTCGGAGTATAGTAGGGCGTTCGAATCATCTGAAGTAGGTCCAGATGCCAGCCTTCTCCCTCTTGAATCAGCAGAAAAGACTGACGTTTGCCGTATTGGAGTTCAGTGAAGCTCTTGTGTCGAAATTCGAGTATTGTTGTCACGTAGACCATCGTCCGAAAA